>CABSXY010000014.1 GCA_902481695.1 uncultured Haemophilus sp.
TGTCCTAAAGCATAGCCTACGCCATGTACAGTACGAATAAATTGTTTACCCAATTTTTGACGTAAATTATAAATATGTACGTCCAATGCACCACTACTTAATTCTTCATCCCAATTTGACAGTTTTTCTTCAATGGTCGCACGAGAAAGTACTCGCTCTTTATTCAGCATAAAAAGCTCGAGTAATTTATACTCACGCCCGGTTAATGTAATTTCATCCTCATTCAACCAAGCCTTACGTTGAGCAGGATCGAGTTTGACATTGCCATGCTCAATCTGTGGTTTAACTTGCCCATAACGACGACGAATTAATGCCTGTAATCGTACCACCACCTCAGCCAAGGCAAAGGGTTTGCAAAGATAATCATCAGCACCTTGTTGAATGCCTTTAATGCGTTCATCCAATGTATCACGCGCAGTTAAGATCAACACAGGCACATCTTGATTATTTAAACGCCATTGTTTTAACACATCCAAACCATCTAGTTTAGGCAGGGTTAAATCCAATACCACCGCATCATAAGGCGCGCCGATTAGGGCGTTTAATCCACTTTGACCATCGGTAAACCAATCTACAATAAAGCCTGATTTTGTTAAACCAATTTGCAGACCATTGCCGATCAGAGCATCGTCTTCTACTAATAAAACTCGCATAATATTGACCGCACTTTTATCTTTCTCAAAACGAAAAAATGGCGGGCTTTTGCCCACCACTTCAAATTATATGAATTATTGCGCTTTTTCAACGCTAATGACTTCAAGCTCTGCTTTTTCAAAAGCTTCATTATCTAATTTACCGTAAACGCGGATTTTATCTTGTGGCCCCACATTTAAACCATTCCAAACACGGTTTTTAATTTCCAATTTGATTTGGTCTGTGCCATCGGTGAAAAGATATTCATCACCATCAATTTGTTGAGTGATGTTACCGACTAAGGTAATCATAGAATTATCTTTCGCAGATAATGCTTGTTTAACAGTAAGTTGTTGACCTTGGTCACCACCATGGAAACCACCTTGTGCAGTGTTGCCATTAAAACCAGCAAATGCTGCTGAAGTAGATAAAGCTAAAAGAGTTGCTAAAGCTAATTTTTTCATCATGTTCTCCTAAATAGAATTAAGCATAAATAGTCATGTTTCAAAGCGAAGGATTATCCTCATTGCCGCCTTGTTGATGCTTATTAAACACAACAAATCTTAATGAAATCTTAAGCAACCTTAAGATTTTTAAATTTTTTTAAAATCACCAACAAAATCGCTCATTCACCAAGTTATCTTGGCGTTCTTTTTCCCATTTCGCTTTATTTTCAGGATTAGCAAAATAGTGGTCTTGCTCAACTAAACGCGCATCAAGTTTTGCTTCAGCTTCTTTTAATGCCTGTTTTCTATCTGGATGCTTGCTTGGTAATTGAGGTAAAAATACAGTCTGATACGGGTGATTTTTAGCCCAGTCAATGGCATCTTGCGCCGCCTTGTGTTGCTTATTCAAATCACAGAACGCATACGGATTAACATGCTGTCCCACTAATTGCCCAAATGCTGTGTTATTCGATACCGTCAATTTATCTAAATCCAACACATATAACGCGGTGATTAAACGGTTTTGCCCTCGATAAAACCATTTTACCGCTTCATCACGTAAGCCAAAATCATAAGCACGAGCAGAAAGCGCAAACATTGTCATCGGAGAAACAAAATCCACTTTTTTCTCAATAATATTGACCGCACTTTCAAAATCTTTTTGTGTATTTTTCAGTAATAATGCATCAATATCTTTGTTCACATTAATCTGTTCAAGTCGTCCATCTCTGGCATCGTAATAAGGCTTTACATACATATCAATATGCTTAATCGGCTCTTTTGAAATAGTGCTACAAGCCGTTAATAAAAGTGCGGTTGAAATTAACGTTAATTTTAGAAAGGTTTGCATGTTCTTTCCTTATGATGAATATTAGCTCGCTATATTACAACAAAAGAGCCGTGAGTTTTACTTCTCTTTCTTCTATAATGAGCAAAATTTTGTTTTATTTTGTTTCATGAAAATTCATCTTATTCAGCGTCAAATCACCTTAGATTTCGATAACCAAACATCCCTGCTTAACTTTTTAGAACAACATCAAATTCACCATGAATATCAATGTCGTTCAGGTTATTGTGGTTCTTGCCGCGTGAAGATCAAAAAAGGCAAGGTATCTTACGCCGAAGCGCCCCTTGCCTTTATTCAACCTGATGAGATTTTACTGTGTTGTTGTCGGGTGGAAAGTGATATCGAATTAGACTTGTGATTATCTGATAAGATGAATTTTTCTTTATTTTTAGGTGCAATAAAAACTAAAATTTTAAGATGTTTTTTTTAATAGAAAGCACAGAATATCTAAACTAAAGCCGCCCCAAAGACATGAAACACAAGAGAATTTCTCTCCCTACTTTTCCCTAACTTTCTTACTTATAAGAATAGACAAGACAATAAGTGGAGACATTCTAGAGAAAGCATAAAAATTAAAAGATAGTATTTCCTTTATTTCACCAATAGAAATATCGCCTACATTGACAACAAATGTAAATATCACAAAGCATAAAGATACTATTACAAATAAACAAAGAAAAACAACTAAAGATAAAATTAAAAACCCAATAAACTTATTAATCACTTATATACCTTAAAGAACTTTACCATAACACTTCTCTGTGTTTTATAACTATTATCTAAAGTTAAGTAGCTATCCTAATATAATCAAAAATATAAAATTCATCATTACATTTTTATGATTTAGAGAAAATAGGCACTCGCTAAGAAGCGAATGCCCTTGTCTATGAAGTGAATTTGAAAAAACAAACCAATTATTATAAATTATTCAAATCCAACACGTCTGTCATATCAAACAATCCGTGAGATTGTTTTTCCAACCATTTGCCTGCACGCACTGCGCCATTTGCAAAGGTCATACGGCTTGATGCTTTGTGAGCAATTTCAACGCGCTCACCAATATCCGCAAACCATACACTATGCTCACCCACTACATCTGAAGCACGAATAGTAGAGAAACCAATTTCATCACGTTTGCGTTCGCCTGTAATACCTTCACGACAAAATACGCCATGTGTTTTCAAATCACGTCCAAGAGTTTTCGCAATGTGTTCGCCCATAGAAAGTGCGGTACCAGATGGTGCATCCACTTTGTGACGGTGGTGTGCTTCAATGATTTCGATATCGCAATAATCACCCATCACTTTAGCGGCTTTTTCTAATAGTTTAAATACTAAATTCACCCCTACGCTGAAGTTTGATGCAAATACAATGGCGATTTTTTCTGATGCGGCTTGAATTGCGGCTTTACCTGCATCATCAAACCCGGTAGTACCAATTACCATTTTTTTGTTATTAGCAACACAAAATGCGATGTGCTCAAGCGTGCCTTCCGGACGCGTGAAATCAATCAGCAAATCAAAGTTGTCTTTTTCTGCATTTAAATCATCTGATACTTTGATACCTAATGCACCGATACCTGCAAGCTCACCGGCATCTGCACCGACTAAAGAGGAGCCTTTACGCTCAAAAGCAGCACCTAACTCCGCTCCTTCTGCATTATGTACGGCTTGAATTAATTGACGCCCCATTCTTCCGCCTGCACCGGCGATCGCAATTTTTAATGTCATGTTTTGTCCTTTTTTAATCAAATTAAAGCGTGTTGAACACCACTATAAATTAAATATATTCCGAAGAAAATAAAAATCAGCCCTGCTGCATTATCAATATAGCGACTATATTGGCTATAAAACTGTTTTGCAACAGAACGTGAGAAAAGCACCGAAATGACGTAGAAATATAAAAAGGTTTCTACGGTAATCACGGCAAGTGCGGTCAAAATTTGTGATGTTTCGGTAATATTTACTAAAACCAATGACATCACACTGCTGAAATAAATCACGGCTTTAGCATTAGACAAATTGACTAATACGCCTTTCATAATGCTCGTTAAGGTTGATTGATTTGGCACATTTGCATTCTGCTTTTCATCAAAAACCGCATTGGTTTTCACTTTTGCCATTTTAATGCCGAGATAAACTAAATACGATCCACCAAGTATCATTACAATGTCTTGAATAATTGGCATCGTGGCAAAAATAATGGCAAGTCCTAAAACGGCAGCCGTAGCCCAAATTAATACACCAATGGTAATCCCAATCACGCCACCTATAGCTTCTCGTCGAGAGCTCATGGCAGAAATTCGGCTGACATAGAAAAAATCTGGGCCGGGCGAAAGTAAACCAACAAGATGAATAATCATCAAATTTAGCATGGCAAGACTCCTACAATACGTAATATCACAATCACGATAACAGCATAGATTGCTGCTAAAACATCATCCACCATAATCCCAAAACCACTTTCCAGTTTTTGGTCAAAATAACGGATGGGATAAGGTTTTAAGATATCGAAGAAACGGAACAGTACAAAGGCAATGACAATCCAAGGCAAGGATAAAGCTGGAATTGCAGCTAGCACAATAAATACCCCAACAAATTCATCCCAAACAATGGAACCGTGATCATGAACACCCATATCATCTGCGGTTTTTTGACATAGATAACAGCCAAGCGCAAAGCAAAGTGCGGTCAAAATTAAGAAGATTTTTAGACCAAGACAAGCTAATAATGCCGAACCTAAAATCGTTCCGGCTAAACTTCCCCATGTGCCCGGTGCAGGACGAATGAGTCCTGAACCAAAGCCTAATGCCAGTAAATGAACTGGATTTTTTAAGCTAACTCTATCAAGAGGTGAATTATTCATTATTTATCCTTAAAATGATCGAAACCAGAGGGCGCTTGATAATTGATGATACGTCCATCTTTAAAAAAAGTAATCAGATTGTTATTTTGCGGAACGATTTTCCCGATACAAGTACAAGGTACATTTAATACTTGGGACAACTTTTCAATCTCGGCCTTTTTATTTGCAGGAACCGTAAAGCAAAGCTCATAATCTTCCCCGCCACTTAATGCAAACGCTTCTGCTTTTTCTAAGCGATATGTTTTTTTGAGTGATGTAGATAAAGGCAAGGAAGATAATTCAATCTCTGCAGAACATTGGCTTCTCGTTAAAATATGCCCTAAATCAGCAACAAAACCATCTGAAATATCTATGCATGAATGCGCTACATCCACTAATGCTTGACCTAATTCAACGCGTGGCGTTGGGTGAAAATGGCGTTTTACTAAAAATTCAGTATCAAAATCGACCGCACTTTTACCTTGTAAGATCCAATTTAAACCCGCCGCGCTATCGCCTAACGTTCCTGATACATAAATTAAATCACCAACCTTCGCGTTATGTCGGAATAAAGCCTTTCCTTTTGGTACGAAACCTTGTGCCGTAATGGTTATAGAAAGTGGACCTTTCGTTGTATCGCCACCAATTAATGTTACATCATATTGATTTAATGTATCAAACAGACTTTGACTAAAGTGGCTCAGCCAGTTTTCATCAACTTCAGGTAATGTGAGTGCAAGAGAAATCCAAGCGGGTTTAGCGCCCATAGCAGCTAAATCACTTAGATTTGTCGCGATAGCCTTATACGCTAAATCTTGGGGAGAAATGGAAAATAAAAAATGCGTGCCCTCGACCATTGTATCAGTGGTAATAGCAAGCTGATAGCCTTCTGGAATATGGGTGATCGCACAATCATCCCCAATACTGAAATCAACAAAGTGTTGATTGCCTTTTTGTATTGAGAAATATCGCTCTATAAGATCAAATTCACCCGTACTCATTTTATCTTTGCACTCAAAAACAAAGGGCAGACATTTGTCTACCCTACATTTGAATAATTATTTGCGGCCTAATGCAGGAGCGACTTTATCCAATACACCGTTAATGTATTTATGGCTTTCATCTGCACCAAATACTTTCGCCACTTCAATTGCCTCGTTAATCGCCACTTTATACGGTACATCTGGCTCAAATTGAAGTTCATAAACCGCTAAACGTAAAATCGCTTTTTCAATCGGATCTAATTCATCCAACGTACGATCTAAATAATGGCTCATTGAAAAATCAACGGCTTCTACATTCGCAACGGTTTGACGGAAAAGGCGGCTAAAATAAGGTTTATCCACACCTTTTAAATCTTGATCCACAACGAACGTGAGTTCCACTTGTTCTGGTGCGTTACCAGAGAGCGCCCAAGAATATAATGCTTGAACGGCACATTCTCTCGCTCTACGACGTGGCGATACTTTTTTTACAGGTTCTTTTTTCTCTGTCATTGGAATTATGCCGCATCAATTTGTTGTAAAAGATTTACCATTTCAAGTGCAGTCAATGCTGCTTCTGCACCTTTATTACCTGCTTTAGTACCTGCACGCTCGATAGCTTGTTCAATGTTTTCAGTCGTTAAAACACCGAAGGCCACAGGGATTTCAGCTTGCATTGCTACTTGACCTAAACCGCTGCTTGCTTCGCCAGCCACATATTCAAAGTGAGCGGTACCACCACGGATTACCGTACCTAGTGCGACGATTGCATCAAATTTTTTGCTTTCAGCTAAACGACGTGCTACTAATGGAAGTTCATACGCACCTGGTGCACGAACGATTGTGATATTCTCATCTTTCACTTGGCCGATACGTTTTAATGCATCTACCGCACCTTCTAATAAACTTTCATTAATAAAACTGTTAAAACGAGCAATCACCACTGCGATTTTAGCATTTGGCGCAGCTACCGCACCTTCTAAAACTTTCATACTTTTTCCTAATCTGAATGAACAATAAATTTGACGGTGGATTTTAGCATAAAAAGAAACCCTGTGGAAATAATCCGACAGGGTTTTCTATGAGTGGAAAAGAACTTACTTCTCAAGTTTTAACGGTTCAATTTTCCAGATATTTTTCGCATATTCAAGAATTGTACGGTCTGATGAGAAGAAGCCCATGTTCACCATATTTTGAATGGTACTTGCTATCCATACGTCACGATCTTGATATTTTTTATCTACCGCTTTTTGCGCTTCCACATAACTGCGGAAATCAGCAAAAGATTGGTAATAATCGTGGTATTGTAAACCTTGAATTAGAGAATGATAACGGTTCGGTTCTTCCGGTGAGAAATCACCACGAATGATTTGGTCAATGACTTCACGTAACTGCTCGTCATTTTGATAATAATCAAACGGACGATAACCTTCGCGACGTAATGCTTCCACTTGTTCAACCGTATTACCAAAGATAAAGATGTGGTCTTCACCAACATTATCTAAAATCTCAACGTTCGCACCATCCAGCGTACCCAATGTTAACGCACCATTTAAGGCAAACTTCATGTTACTGGTACCTGATGCTTCTGTTCCTGCAAGAGAGATTTGCTCAGAAATATCTGCCGCTGGAATGATTAATTGTGCAAGACTTACGCTGTAGTTCGGAATAAAGACAACTTTTAAACGACCTTTTAAGCGTTCATCATTATTGATAACATTCGCGACATCGTTAATTAAACGAATGGTTTGTTTTGCTGCATAGTAAGCTGAAGCCGCTTTACCTGCTAAAATGAACACACGTGGCTGCCAATCTTTTTCTGGATGAGCAAGCATTTCGTTGTAACGAGCAATAATGTGTAACACATTAAGCATTTGACGTTTGTATTCGTGAATACGTTTTACTTGTACGTCAAATAAAGCATGTGGATCTAAATCGATATCAAGTGTTTTCTTCACATATTGTGCTAATTTCACTTTGTTATCGTATTTGATATCTGCTACAGCACGCTTAAATTCACCTTTATCTGCAAACGCTTTAAGTTTTTCAATTTGACTTAAATCGCAACGCCATTCAGAACCAATATATTGATCAAATAAAGCCGCTAATTTCGGGTTTGCTACGGCAAGCCAACGACGTGGTGTCACACCGTTTGTCACGTTAGTGAAACGTTCTGGATAGATACGAGCAAAATCAGCAAAGGTTGATGTCACCATAAGATCTGAGTGAATTGCCGCAACACCGTTCACTTTATGAGAACCAACAACGGACAACCATCCCATACGCACTTTACGTTGATACCCTTCTTCGATAAGTGAAACGCGACGGATAAAGTCCATATCAGTCGTGACATACGTTTTCACATATTCAAGGAAATGATCATTGATTTCAAAAATCATTTGTAAGTGACGCGGTAAGATCTTCGCCATCATTTCTACCGGCCAGGTTTCTAATGCTTCTGACATTAAAGTATGGCAAGTATAAGAGAAGATTCGACGAGTCACATCCCAAGCGTTTTGCCATGAGTAACCATGTAAATCGATTAAAATACGCATCAACTCAGGAATCGCTAATGCCGGGTGGGTATCATTCAAGTGAATCGCCACTTTATCAGCAAGATTATTCAATGTACCGTGTGTTCTTAAATGGCGACGGAGAATATCTTGCAAAGAAGCTGATACTAAGAAGTACTCTTGACGTAAGCGTAACTCACGACCATTCCAGGTGGAATCATCAGGATAAAGTACACGAGAAAGGTTTTGGTTAGCTGAACGCGTTGCCACCGCCGCTAAATGATCACCACGATTAAATTCTTCTAAATCAAATAATTCTCCACCATGCGCAGACCATAAACGTAAAGTCGATGCCGAATCATTTTTGTAGCCTGGGATCATTTGGTCGTATGCAAGTGCGGTCACTTTTTCAGCCGGATTCCAGATACATTTTTTATCTTCAAAATAAATATGACCACCAAAATCAATACTGAAACGTTTTGATGGACGCATAAATTCCCAAGGTGCACCTTTTTCCAACCAATCATCTGGACGTTCAACCTGTTGACCATTTTCAATTTTTTGGCGGAACATACCGTATTCATAACGAATACCATAACCCATCGCAGGAATGGCTAATGTTGCCAATGAATCCATAAAGCAAGCAGCAAGGCGACCTAACCCCCCATTACCTAAACCTGGATCCACTTCTTTTTCAATAATCTCTTCTAAATTAACATTTAATTCAGCCAGGGCTTTTTCTGCCACGTCATAAACACCTTCTGCGATCATTGCATTAGAAAGTGTACGGCCGATTAAGAATTCCATAGAAAGGTAATAAACACGACGAGTTTCTTCTGCACGAGATTGACGAGCGGTGGTAATCCAGCCTTCAGTCACTAAATCACGTACCGCATGAAGGGTCGCATTTAGCCAGTCGCGTTGACTCGCCTCTTTTGGTGAACGACCAATTAAGAAAATTAATTTATAAACAATTGCTTTTTTTACGCCTTCAACGTCAAGACTTGGTCGATTGTAGAGAAATGGCGAATCAAAATTGTCCATGATCATAGAAAATAAAACCTCAATAAAAAAATCGCGCAAATTTTAAGCTTTTTTACGAAAAAAACAACAAAAATTCCCCCTTAAAAGGCGATTATTTCGAAGAGGGAGTCAATCCATTGAATTATGAGTTTAAAATGCTTAAATAGAGCTGCTCATATTGAGCGGCCGCATTTTTCCAACTAAAGTCCTGTGCCATGGCATTATTACGCACCATCGCCCAAACACGTTGTTTTTGCCACAAGGCAAAGGCATGCTGGATAGCACTTCGTAAATCATCTGCTTCGGCTTTTTGAAATACAAAACCTGTTGCAGTACGCGCTTTAATGGTTTCACTTGTACTGTTGGTCACGGTATCCGCTAATCCTCCCGTTGCACGAACAAGCGGCAATGTGCCATATTGCAACCCATATAATTGAGTTAATCCACAAGGTTCAAAGCGGCTTGGTACCAAAATGACATCACCACCGGCAACCATCAAATGTGAAAGTGCTTCATCATAACCAATTTTTACTGCAATATTTTCTGGGTAACGTTGTGCTAATTGGCAAATTCCCTCTTCCAAATGTTTTGCACCAGAACCGAGAATAGTTAATTGACCACCTTGTTTAACAATTTCATCCGCTGTGGCAATCAGTAAATCCACGCCTTTTTGTTCGGTTAAGCGAGTCACCATCACAAATAAAAGTGCATCAGGTTGTTGTGGCAAATTAAAATAAGCTTGTAAATCCGCTTTATTTTTCTTCTTACCCGCGATGGATTTCAATTTGTAGTGATGCTGAATATAAGCATCACAACTTGGATGCCAAATTTCTTGATCAACACCAT
This sequence comes from uncultured Haemophilus sp., assembly GCA_902481695.1. Taxonomy (GTDB): domain Bacteria; phylum Pseudomonadota; class Gammaproteobacteria; order Enterobacterales; family Pasteurellaceae; genus Haemophilus_D. The sequence continues at coordinate 10,136 of CABSXY010000014.1, forward strand.
TTAAAATCCCCACCAACTTGCCAGCTTCACGTAAACCTGTTAACAAGCCTTGTAAGCCATAAGCAAAGTCTGGTGTGGTAATTTCTTTCGCATAAGTTGGACTCACTGCTGTGACCATATCAGAATAATAGAGACCTGCTTTCAAATATGAAATTTGACCAAATAACTCTAAACCATCAACATAGAACATACCTTCTGGCAATCCAATTTCATGCAAATGGCGATGAGCAAATTGTCCTTGATATGCCAAGTTATGAATCGTAAATACTGATTTTGCAGGACGACCTTTATTAAAGAGATAAGCGGCGGCTAAGCCCGCATGCCAATCATGAGCATGAACCACTTCTGCTCGCCACCAACTGTCTAAGCCTGTCGAAAGCTCTGCTCCCACCCAGCCTAATAAAGCAAAACGTTTATAGTTATCGGCATAATCGTTGTAATCGCTATCATGATAAGGATTTCCTTCTCGCCAATAGAGATGTGGTGCATCAATCAGATAAATCCCTACGCCATTGTATTCGCCATAACGCAATACAACATGACCAGCAAAATTATCAAATTCTGTGACGACATGCGTATTCTCAATGCCCGCTGAAATTTTTGGATAAGCCGGCAACAAAATACGTGCATCAATACCAATTTCTTTTTGTGCAAAAGGCAATGCCCCTAAAACATCGGCAAGTCCGCCAGTTTTGAGTAAGGGATACAGCTCCGAGCAAACATGTAAAACTCTCATAATTTTCCTTTTATACTTAAAATTGTGCGGTCATTGATAACAGCACAATCTTTTTACTTTACTTAAAATACTGTCAAAATTGACCGCACTTTAATCCAAATGTTCTTCGTTAGTGACTTCTTCGCCTTGCAATTTTTTCAACATCGTTGAGGTTACAAGTACAACTTTACCGGTAGAACTCACACGGAAGCGTTTACTGTCAAGGGCTTTATCCACACCGATTTCCATACCATCTGGAATAATACAATGGCGATCAATAATACAATCTTTTAATGTACAATTTTTACCAATTTGTACTTGCGGTAACACGACACTGTGATCAACAGTAGAGTCTTCATCAATTTTGACTCTATCAAACAACACTGAATTACTAATAGATGCATCCGTAATCACACAGCCCCCACCAATAAGCGAATTATCTACCGGTTTAATATTGTTTTTTTTATAGAAGAATTTAGATGGATAAGCCTGTACTGGATTACCACGAATTGGCCAGCTTTGATCATAAATATCTAATTGTGGATGCTCTGAAACTAAATCGATATTCGCTTGCCAGAAACTATCGAGTGTACCCACATCACGCCAGTAAATTTCACCTTCAGTGTTTCGGCCCATACAAGAACGGCTGAATGGATGCGCATAAAGCACGCCTTCTTCCAAGCATTTTGGCAAAACATCTTTACCAAAGTCATGAGATGTGCAAGGGGTATTCACTTCTCTGTCAAGCATTTTATAGAGATACTCAGCATCAAACACGTAGATCCACATAGAGGCTAGCGACGTATCTGGTTTACCCACCATGGCAGGTGGATCTTTTGGTTTCTCAACAAAAGCTTTCACTTTAAGATTCTCATTTACTGCCATGACACCAAATTCACTGGCTTCAGAACGTGGTACCTCAATACAGCCTACTGTGCATTTTGCTCCACTTCTCACATGATCCATCAACATGACACTGTAATCTTGTTTATAAATATGGTCGCCCGCAAGAATCAAAATGTATTTTGGACGATAGTGATTACGGATAATCGCCATATTTTGATACACCGCATCCGCTGTACCACGGTACCACGTAGAATCATCAATTTGTTGACGGGCAGGTAACATATCAACGAATTCACCACGCTCTTGCGGTAAGAATGACCAACCTGTTTGTAAATGGCGTAATAAAGAGTGAGCTGCATACTGGGTTACAACACCGATGCGATTCAGGCCTGAGTTAATACAGTTGGAAAGTGCAAAATCAATAATGCGACGATTACCACCAAAATATAACGCAGGTTTAGCACGTTTATCGGTTAATTCATGTAAGCGAGAACCACGACCACCAGCCAAAATAAGCACTAAAGTATCTTTAACTAATTCATATTTATTAAGATCACTTTTCATAACAAACTCCATCGTTTTCATCATCCATATGTTCCAACACTTCAAATGCTATACCGCTCACATCACATTGTTGAATCACGCTATTTTCAGTTTCGGCAATCTTTTTCCATTTACCCTTTGGCAAATAAAAAGATTGCGGTTCAGTTTTTGCATTAATTAAGAAAAGATATTTGCCGTCCAACATAACTTGTAGGGCTTTGCTTTCCCGATTATGCCAATCGTCTAGGGTCATCGGGTTTCCCCCAGTATTCAACCACTCGACATTTTCATCCGACCACCAAGCCTCCTGTTGCAAACTTTGAATTTTTTTTCGTAATGCAATGGTTTGCTTGGTAAAATCAAATAAGGTTGGGTTAAAATAATTCTACTTTAACCACATCAATTAGTTACATTGGCAATAGGCGTTGTTATTGCCATATTGGCTGTTGCCGAACTCATCCCCAGCAAGCAGCATGGGTACACCATTTGCCAGTAATAAAGAGCCTAACAAGCCTTTTTCTGATAAAACACGGTTATTTTCGACCGCACTTTGCCATTCATCAGCTAAATCCAGTTGAGAACCTTCTATGCCATGATTGTAGCTATAATTTTCATTGCGTCCGTCACGGTTCTCTTCACCGTTAGCGTCATTGTGTTTATGGTTATAGCTCACTAAATCTCGTAACGTAAAACCATCATGAGCAGTAATAAAGTTCAAGCTACCATGCGGTAATCGTTCTTCTCGTTTAAAAATATCGCTAGAGCCAGCAAAACGTTCTGCAAAGGCCCCCACTTCACCACTTTGCCACAACCAAAAACGGCACATATCATCGCGGAAACGATCATTCCATTGAGAAAAATAGGCTGGGAAATAACCAACTTGGTAACCGTAATGCCCTATATCCCAAGGCTCTGCAATTAATTTAATTTGTTGTAGAACGTCATCCTGTTCCATTTCCGCAAACAATTTTGCATTCGGATTGAAATCAGGCGTTTCACGACCAAGTACCGTGGCTAAATCAAAACGGAAACCATCCACATGACATTCTGTTACCCAGTAACGTAAACAATCTAATACCCATTTGCGAGTGACATCATTAGAAAGATTGAGCATATTGCCGCAACCCGTCCAATTGAGATAATCTCCATGCTCGTTTTGCCAGTAATAGGTTTCATCATCAATACCACGCTGGCAAAATGTCGGAAATGATTTTTCGGATTCAGCCGTATGGTTAAACACCACATCTAAAATCACTTCGATACCAGCTTGATGCAAGGCTTTCACCATGCTCTTAAACTCGTTCAAAGGCTGTTTTTGATCAGCTGCGTAACTTGGTTCTAAAGCAAACATGGCTAATGGGTTATAGCCCCAATAATTGCGTAATCCTTTTTCTTGCAAATGTGGTTCATCAATGAAGAAATTCACTGGGAGCAATTCAAGGCTGGTAATACCCAATGATTTAAAATACGCAATATTTTCGGGGTGTGCTAACGCCGCATAAGTGCCCCGAATATTTTCTGGAATACGGGAATTTAATTGGCTAAATCCTTTAACATTCAGTTCATACACAATGGTTTGAGCCCAAGGAATAGACGGCTTGCAATCCCCATTCCAATCAAAACTCTCATCCACCATGCGACCTTTAGGTGCAACCGCTGCATTATCTCGTCCATCATTTAACAAGAAAATTGAACGGGCTTCTAATGAACTTAAATCCGGTTTATGAGTGACCGCTTTCGCATAAGGATCAAGCATTAACTTTTGCGGATTAGCTAAAGTGCGGTCATTTTTGCCTGTAATTCTGAACGCATACTCATCATTTAACTCAACGCCTTCAATTGCCACATGCCAAATATTATCGGTTCTACTCATGGCAAAACAGCTTTCTTTGCCATCACGGAACAAGCAAAGTTCAACAGCATCCGCCGCACTAGAAAACAGCGCAAAATTCGAAATTTTTAGGCCGTTTTCCCGCGTTTGAGAATATCCCATTGGGGAAGGTTTGCCATTGTTATAAATACTAAACATCGTATTCTTCACTATTGTTATGCTTTATATTTTAAATAGATCGTTGCTAGTGGCGGAATAGTCACGCTAATCGATTTGTCACGTCCGTGACTTGCGATTTCTTCGCTTTCTACCAAGCCGAAATTACCTACGTTTGAACCTTGATAATACATTGAGTCAGTATTCAAAATTTCTTCGTATTCACCTGCTACATTTACACCGATACGGTAGCCTTCACGTGGAACAGGTGTGAAGTTACTGATCACGATAATGCGTTCGCCATTACTGCTTTTACGTTCAAAAGCAAAGACTGAATTTTCCGCATCATCTACTACTAACCAATCAAACCCTTCAGGTTCGCCGTCTAATTCAAAGAGCGGTGTATTTTTTTGATAAATTCCGTTCAAATCTTTGACTAATTGCAATACGCCTTTATGCCATAGGCCACCATGGTTTTCGTCAAGTAAGAACCAATCCAAACTTTCTTCATAATTCCATTCACGACCTTGAGCGAATTCATTCCCCATGAATAATAATTTCTTGCCTGGATAGCCCCACATATAACCGTAATAAGCACGCAAGTTAGCGAATTTTTGCCATGTATCGCCCGGCATCTTTCCGAGTAACGAACATTTGCCGTGTACGACTTCATCATGAGAAAGCGGTAATACAAAGTTTTCGCTATATTGATAAATCATCCCGAAGGTCATTTTGTCGTGATGATAACGACGATAAACTGGATCGAGTGTCATATAACTTAGGGTGTCATTCATCCAGCCCATGTTCCATTTAAAATTAAATCCAAGACCCCCGTTTTCTGTCGGATGGGTTACGCCACCGAAAGAAGTGGATTCTTCTGCAATCGAAATCGCACCGGACACCTCAGAATGGATTTTCCAGTTGGTATGTTTTAAGAATTCAATGGCTTCTAAATTTTCACGACCGCCATATTGATTCGGAATCCATTCGCCTTCAGCACGGCTGTAATCGCGGTAAATCATTGATGCGACCGCATCTACACGGATACCATCTACACCAAATCGTTCAAGCCAATACAGTGCATTACTGGATAAGAAGTTTCTTACTTCATTACGACCATAGTTATAAATTAAGGTATTCCAGTCTTGATGATAGCCTTCACGTGGGTCAGCATGTTCATATAAGGCTGTACCATCAAATGCCACTAAACCGTGTGTATCACTAGGGAAATGCCCCGGTACCCAGTCTAAAATCACATTAATGCCTGCTTTGTGCGCTTTTTCGACTAAGCGTTTAAAGCCTTCTGGTGTACCAAAACGACTCGTTGGAGAATACAAACCAATCGGTTGATACCCCCAAGAACCATCAAATGGAAATTCGGAGAGCGGTAAAAACTCAATATGCGTAAAACCCATATGTTTGACATAAGGAATGAGTTCATCAGCAATTTGGTCATAATCAAGCCAGAAATTATTCTCTAAATTACGACGCCATGATCCCAAATGTACTTCGTAAATCGAAATGGGTTGATTACGTTGGTTCGCTTTACGACGTTGCTCAGTCATTTCGACCACATCCGGCAACATGCTGATTTCTGATGCAGTATCTGGGCGCAATTCCGATATGAATGCATAAGGGTCAGCTTTTAAACGAAGGTTGCTGTTGCAATCAATCAATTCAAATTTATAGCGTTGACCCAGGCTGGCTTTTGGTAAGAATAATTCCCATACCCCACTTGCCGGATGGAAACGCATTGGATGACGGCGACCATCCCAATAGTTGAAATCACCGACCAACGAAACGCGCTTAGCATTTGGCGCCCATACCCGGAAATTTACGCCCGGAACACTGTCACATTCAGTAAAATGCGCACCTAATACTTCATAAGGACGCAATAACGAACCTTCTGCTAATAGCCATTGATCCAAGTCATTAATCATCGGATGGAAGCGGTATGGATCTTCAATAATTTGGGCTTCTGCGCCCCAATACACTTTTAATTGGTAGGTAAAGAAATGGTGAATCTCTGGCACAATAGCAGCAAAAAATCCGCGGTCATCCAGTTTTTCTAGTTCGACAACGATGGATTGACTTTCTTTATCAATCACTTCGACTTTATCTGCATCGGGTAATAAAGCACGAATCTCAATACCATTGTTAGTTTCATGCATGCCTAATACAGCAAAAGGATCGGCATGTTTGCCATCAAAAAATGAATTAATTACTGATTGAGCGACTAATTTCGTCATGACATACTCCTTTATGCTTTGTAAGCTTGATTATTTACAACCGATAGTATTTTCTCGTTTGTTG
>CABSXY010000015.1 GCA_902481695.1 uncultured Haemophilus sp.
TGCTTGAAACCGCATTAGGAGCGACTGCCGGCAGTAAAGCAGAACAGGACTTTTCCCATTTAGGCATTGAATTAAAAACGTTACCCATTAATACCGAAGGTTTTCCGTTGGAAACCACGTTTGTGAGTCTTGCCCCATTGGTTCAAAACTCAGGGGTAAATTGGGAAAATTCGCACGTTCGTCATAAATTATCGAAAGTCTTGTGGATTCCTATTGAAGGTGGTCGAAACATTCCTTTGCGTGAGCGCCATATTGGCCAACCTATCTTATGGCAACCTTCGACTGAACAAGAACATCAATTACGCCAAGATTGGGAAGAGTTGATGGATTATATTGTGCTCGGAAAGTTAGATCAGATTACGGCGCGTATTGGTGAAGTCATGCAATTGCGACCAAAAGGTGCAAATAGCAAAGCCATCACGAAAGGCATTGGTAAAAATGGGGAAGTGATTGATACCTTGCCGCTGGGGTTTTATTTACGGAAAGAATTTACGGCAGGCATTTTAAACGCTTTTCTTAATCATAAAAATGGGTGACTCATCACCCATTTTTATTTCTCTAAGTTCTGAAAAACATGGAAAAAACCCACCGCACTTTGTAAAGTCTCACCATAAAAAATGAGCGGAATACGATTTCGTTGCCAAGGCGGAACACCGAGCTCTTGCCAAATTTTTTTCATGGTTTCGGCAGGGCGATTATGTTGTCGTTTTACTTTGCCAGTATAAGCAAATTGTATTTGAATCGGCTCTTGTGTATCAGCAAGTTGAACCTGTTTTTCGTTCCAATTGACTAAAATGCCTGCCGCATTGTGGGTTGCATAAATTGTTCCAAGATTATCAGGCAAGGCAACCTGTTGATTTAACGGCATATCAAGACAAGTTTGCGACAAATCAGCGAATTTTCTCGTTAAATAGAGACATTGCTGATAACGGCGAATAATATGCTCCCCAAGTTGAAATTGTGGGGATGCATCTGCTTTAGCTTGAATAACATCATCAATAATATGCATTAATTGAACCTGCGTAGGCATGGCAATCTGATTTTTAGCCAACCACATTCGTAAAAGTGCGGTTTGTTTTTGCGATGAATAGTCTAGAAAATTTACGAGTGAAAACTGTTTTTGATCCTCAAGAAGATGCTGCTCAACGCAAGTTTGTAATAATTCATTAATCAGTTGTTGTTGCTCAAAACAATGTTGTGCTGCACGCTGAACTGCATGATCAAAATGTCCCCAGCGTTGGCGTATTTCAGGCAAAATTTGGTTACGTAAGAAATTGCGATCGTAATGATTATCTTGATTGCTCTCGTCTTCGACCCAAGATAGATTTTCTTGCTGAACGTAATCTTCTAATTCATTACGGGTAAAAGAAAGAAGAGGCCGTAAAATAGGCATCCCAAATAATTGACTTTCTTTTTGCATGGCACCTAAACCTTGCAATCCTGCTCCGCGTTTTAGCGCCAGGAAAAAAGTCTCAGTTTGATCATTTAAATGATGTGCAGTGACCAGATATTCATCAGGCTGAATATGTGTTGAAATGGCCTGATAACGGGCCTCTCTTGCGCCAGCCTCAATGCCATCATGCATTTCCACTTTGACTTTTTCAATAATAAGTGGAATCTCAAATTGTTCACAGAGTTGTTGGCAATGAGCCGTCCAAGCATCCGCGTTGGGGCTTAATCCATGATGGATATGAATAGCTCGCAGGCTTAAGTGCGGTCGTTTTTCGCTGAGTTTTTTAACTAAAGAAAGCAGTGCAGTTGAATCCAAACCACCGCTAAATGCAATGAGAAGCTTATTGGCGGTGGTTGGGATTTGTGCTTGGAATAATGAAAAAAGATCCATTAGGCAACTTTAACAGCTTTGTAGTTTGTGCTTGGATTTAAGATCTCAAAACGTGCAGCAATCGGTTGGAGTTCGTAAGATTTCAAGTCAAACGTAGTTTTCATTACGCCAGCCACAGCATTATTCATTTTTTCAAAAGCTTCAACATAGTTGCCACAGTTTAAGTAATGCGCTAAGAAAGTCCCTGCAATTAAATCACCCACACCAACTGGTTCAAAGTTAAATTTATAAAGCGGACGGCTTAAATGCCATACGCCTTCAGCAGTTGCCATAATGATTTCAAAGGTATCAGGATCATTTAATTTACCTGCTTTACCTAAGTGTTTAACCAACACTTTCTTCACACCTTTTGCTACTAATGCATTAGCGGCTTTCAGCACATCGTCAAACGTATTGATAGGGAAGTCAGAAAGCGTACGAAGCTCTGAAAGGTTTGGTGTCATGATGTCTGCACGCGGAATGGCTTTTTCAATTAAGCGTTCGCGTACACCATCGGCGACCACGCAGACTTTTTCTGCATTTGGCATTACAGGATCGCACAAGTAAAGTGCATTTGGATTACGTGCTTTGATTTTTTCTAAAGCATAGATAATTTGGTCAACTTGCTCAGCTGAACCTAAATAGCCAGAAAGCAACGCATCACATTCCTGCAGTTTTCCAATGGCATCTAAACCGTTAGCAATTTCACCAATTTGTTCTTGAGGGATCACCATGCCTGTCCATTTGCCATATTGAGTATGGTTAGAGAATTGCACGGTATTGAGTGCCCATACATCTACACCTAAGAGCTGCATTGGGAAGGTCGCAGATTTATTGCCAGCGAAGCCATAAACCACGTGAGATTGGATTGCTAATACGTTTTTCATTTTGAGTTCTCCTTTTATATTATTTTAGGCATTGATGCTGTTTCTTGCATCCATGCAACATTTTTTCAAAACACAAAAAAGAGCGGTTAAACTAACCGCTCTTTTTCTATTTTATTAACAATAACCGTAAGACATTAAACGTTCATAACGTCTTTCTAATAAGCCATCTTTGTCGAAGGTATCGAGTTCGTTTAGTTCTTCAACAAGGCATTGTTTTAAATTACGTGCCATTTCATGATAATTACGATGTGCACCACCTAATGGCTCTTGAACGATATTATCAATTAAACCCAACTCTTTTAAACGAGTTGCGGTTAAGCCCATGACTTCTGCTGCGGTTGACGCTTTTTCTGCGCTTTTCCATAAGATAGAAGCACAGCCTTCTGGTGAAATAACGGAATAAGTTGAATATTGCAACATATTCACTTTATCTCCCACACCAATGGCTAATGCACCACCGGAACCGCCTTCACCGATTACCGTACAGATAATAGGTACTTTTAAGGTAGACATTTCACGTAAGTTACGAGCAATCGCTTCAGATTGACCACGTTCTTCCGCACCGATACCCGGGTAAGCCCCTGGCGTGTCGATAAAGGTAATAATAGGTAAGTTGAAACGCTCAGCCATTTGCATTAAACGTAGCGCTTTACGATAACCTTCAGGTGCTGGCATACCAAAGTTACGTGTTACTTTATCTTTTACTGTACGACCTTTTTGGTGACCGATAATCATTACCGCGCGACCATCTAAACGAGCAAGACCACCTACGATTGCTTTATCATCTGCAAAGGCACGATCGCCTGCAAGTTCTTGGAAATCAGTAAAAATATGTTCGATATAATCAAGCGTGTATGGACGATTTGGGTGACGTGCCATACGAGAAACCTGCCATGCATCAAGATTTGCAAAGGTTTTTTTGGTTAATTCATCGCTTTTCTTTTGTAAGCGTTTAATTTCATCGTGTAAATCAATTTTGTCATCAGATGCTGAACGTAGCGCTTCAATTTTGGCTTCAAGTTCAGCAATAGGTAATTCAAAATCTAAATATTCTTGGCTCATTTCTTATCCTAAAATATCGTCAAAAGTTGCCCGCACTTTATCAAGATTTAAGGTGCGGTGCAAATGGTTTTCACTGGTTGGAGCGGATTATAAATATTCCTTTTTTAGTAATGATAACAAAAACAAAAATGCGGAACAAATCACGACAGAAGGCCCCGCAGCGGTATCATAAAAGGCGGAAAGGAATAACCCGCCAACGACGGAAAGCATACTGATTAAAATGGCAATAAATACCATTTGTTCAGGTGTTTTGGCAAAACGTCTTGCTGTTGCGGCGGGAATAATTAATAGCGATGTAATAATCAGGGCTCCAACAAACTTCATACTTAATGCGATTGTCAGTGCGGTCAAAATCATTAAGATAAATCGCATTTTTTTGATGTTAATGCCTTCCACTTGAGCCAGTTCAGGTGAGACTGTGGTGGAGAGTAAGGCTTGCCAGAAGTAAAGCAGTGTGCCTAATACAATGATTACGCCAGCACCAATATAAGGTAAATCGTTAAAATTAATGGCGAGTAAATCCCCAAAAAGATAACTCATTAAATCGACTCGGACATTTTTAAGTAAGCCAACCGTAACCACACCAAGGGAAAGACAACTGTGTGCGATAATGCCTAAAAGGGTATCCACTGAAAATTGCGTGTTACTTTCGAGCCAAACCATTAATACGGCGAGAATAATCGTCAAAATTACAATGGCAACATAAGGATTAATTTGTAGGAAAATCCCTAACGCCACACCAAGCAAGGCCGAGTGGGAAAGGGTATCACCAAAATAAGCCATTTTACGCCACACCACAAAAGCACCCAGTGGTGCGGTAATTAAGGAAAGCAGTAAGCCCGTAAGCAAGGCGGGAAATAAAATCTCAAACATGATTTTTCCTTATTGTTGGCATTCAGATGGATTGGCACTGCAACTACAAACATCACCGTGCATATTATGATGATGATTATGATGGTGCGTATAAAAGCCCACATTTTGTGAGATTTGGTTGCCCCAAAGGCGTATAAATGTTGGATCATTCGATAAACTTTCGGGTGTGCCGGCACAGCGAATATGTTGATTGATGCACAACACTTCTTTACTGTCCGCCATCACGATATGCAAATCATGGGAAACCATTAAAACCGCACAATTTAAGGCTTGTTGAGTACGGTGAATCAGCTGATAAAGTTCAGCTTGACCATTAATATCGACCCCTTGAGTTGGTTCATCTAGCACCAGTAAATTGGGTTTGTTCAAAATCGCACGAGCTAATAACACGCGTTGCATTTCCCCACCTGAGAGTTTTTGCATATTATTTTTTCTCAAATGAGTGATAGAGAGTTGCTCAAGTGCGGTTGATATTTCTTGCGTTTTAACACCTTTTTTGAGCGCGAGAAAACGCTCAACCGTCATCGGTAAGCTGTGATCGAGGTGAATTTTTTGTGGGACATAGCCAATTCTGACATTGGTGCTATAAATCACCTCACCGGATGTCGGCGGTTGTAATTTTAATAAGGTTTTCAAGAGGGTCGATTTTCCCCCACCATTTGGGCCTACAATGGTGATAATGGAATTAGGATAAATACTGAGCTTAATATCCCGCAATGAGGTCTTTTGTTCAAAGACCACATTGATATTTTTCAGTGTAATTAATGGTGTGGGTTGGGCTGGTTGAATGGCGCGAATTTGCATAATTCCCCCTTTAAAAATAGCTCAATAAAATAGCTCATTTCCTTATTTTTCTCAAGAAATTCCGACTATGCCTAATATTTAGGCATAAGATTTGACATTTTTAGGGTAAAATGAATTTTTTTTAGAGTTTGTAGTCTGAAGAGCGAAAAGCTTTTTATTCATTTTAAAGGTATCTATTTTGCAACACGTTAAATTAGCTAGAGATCGACGGAAAAGAAAATCCCGTATAAAAGCGGCGATTTTTTTTGCTGCACTTTTGCTTATTTTAACGGGAATTTTCCTCGCCTTTAAAGATACCGCTGACTATGATCCTTCTCTGCAAAGTAATCTTGAGCCAGAGATGGTGGATAACGTTCAATATCAATCCCTTACACCTGAAAAAACAGAATCAGACAAGCAACAAACTCAAGCAGGTGAACATCCTGAAACTAAGCAGAATGCGAATACGGAAGATGCAACTTCTTACGATGATGATCTTCAAGCCAAAGATGATGAAGTCGATGAAATTAAACCACAGTTTGATGAGCTAACTGATTTGCCAAAAGATGCACAAGATGCGCTTAGCGGCATTTTAGATGTAGCCGATCAGGCATTGCGTATTACCGATCAATTTAGTCATACCGTGGTGCGTGGCGACTCCTTAAAAGACGTGTTAGAGCTTTCAGGTTTGGAAGATGATACAGCGAAGAACTTAATTGCCGAATATCCTGAATTAAAAAATTTACGCGCAGGTCAGCAGTTCTATTGGATTTTAGATAAAGAAGATCAACTGGAATATTTAAACTGGCTGGTGTCTGAAAAAGAAGAACGCATTTATGAACGCACGGAAGACGGTAAGTTTAAACGCCAAATTCTAGAGAAGAAAAGTATCTGGAAGAAAGAGGTGCTAAAAGGTACGATTAACGGATCTTTTGCATCAAGTTTGCGTGATTTAGGTCTGGATGGTCGTCAAATCAGCCAGTTAAGCTCTGCGTTACAGTGGCAGGTAAGCCTTCAAAAACTCAGTAAAGGCACCAAATTTGCGATTTTAGTATCACGTGAATATTTAGGTGATAAATTAACCGGTCAAGGTAACGTTGAAGCGATTCACATTATGACAGACGGTAAGAGCTATTATGGCATTCAAGCCGCTAATGGTCGTTACTACGATAAGCAAGGGGAAACCCTTGGTAAAGGCTTTGCACGTTATCCATTGCAACGTCAAGCGCGTATTTCGTCACCATTTAATCCAAATCGTCGACACCCAGTAACAGGACGTGTTCGTCCGCATAAAGGGGTGGACTTTGCTGTTTCACCGGGTACGCCAGTTATTGCGCCTGCAGAAGGTGTGGTAGAAAAAGTGGCTTATCAAGCAGGTGGTGCAGGACGTTATGTGGTGATACGCCATGGTCGTGAATATCAAACGGTGTATATGCATTTAAGTCGTGCTTTAGTACGTGCAGGTCAAACTGTGAAGAAAGGGGAGCGCATTGCATTAACTGGTAATACAGGGATTTCAACCGGTCCACACTTGCACTACGAGTTTCATATTAATGAACGTGCGGTGAACCCGCTTACGGTGAAATTGCCGGGTACCAGCAGCGGAATGGCAACGGCAGAACGTAAGCAATTCTTAGTCCGAGCGAAAGAAGTTGAAAGAACATTAAAATTATAGCGAATAAAGTGCGGTCAAATTTGACCGCATTTTTTATAGGCTTAAAGAATTAATTTAAAACTGACCGCACTTCATCTTTTCTCTTTTTCCTCAATATGCTATTCTCTTTGCATTTTAGAATTATTCTCATTTTTATGATTAAGAGACGTTATCTGATTTTTCTGTTGATCGTGCTTTCCTTTGTTTCACTTTTTCTCGGGGTAAGTACCGTTAATTTGCAAGGGTTACTGAATTTTGAAGGTAATCAATGGCAGATATTTTTCATTAGTCGAGTGCCTCGTTTAATCAGTATCTTGATTGCGGGTGCATCCTTAAGTATTTGTGGCTTAGTGATGCAGCAACTCAGTCGAAACCGATTTGTTTCTCCCACCACTGCGGGCACCATGGATAGTGCAAGATTAGGGATTTTAATGGCGATGCTGTTTTTCCCAACAGCTTCAATGTTATTAAAAACAACCATTGCGGTGATTGTGTCTTTCCTTGGCACATTGTTATTTATGACGATTCTGTCCCGTTTGAAATTCAAGGACACGATTTTTGTGCCTTTGGTGGGGATTATGTTCGGTAATATCATCAGTTCAATTACCGCCTTTATTGCTTATAAAGAAGATTTATTGCAAAACTTATCTGGGTGGCTACAAGGGGACTTTTCTCTTGTGATGTCTGGTCGCTATGAATTGTTGTATTTCAGTATTCCTACACTCATCGTGGCTTATTTATTTGCGCATCGTTTTTCTATTGTCGGGATGGGGAAAGATTTTGCCGTCAATCTCGGTCTAAATTACAACCAAGTACTTTATCTTGGTCTGCTTATTGTGGCGGTGGTGTCTTCGATTATCATCGTGTCTGTGGGCGTGATCCCTTTCTTGGGGTTAATTATTCCGAATATCGTCACGCTTTATTTAGGGGATAACTTGAAGAAAGTGTTATCTCATACGGCCTTGCTAGGCGCTGTATTTGTTTTATTTTGCGATATTTTAGGTCGAACTGTGATTTATCCTTATGAGATTTCCATTAATGCTGTAGTTGGTGTATTTGGTAGTGGTATCTTCTTATTTTTACTATTGAAGCGGTATAGAAATGGCTAAGAAATCTTCTTCTCAACTGATTGTATTGTCTTTGTTAGCCATTGTTTCTCTTGCACTTTATTTAGGCTACAACTTACCGAACCGTTGGCAATATGCCTTGGAAAATCGTGCCTTATCCTTAATTGCGATTGTGATTACAGGCGCGGCAATTGCACTCGCTACGATGATTTTCCAAACGGTCGTGAATAACCGAATTCTCACGCCGAGTATTTTGGGGTTAGATTCGCTGTATTTACTGATTCAAACAACGATTATCTTCCTTTTCGGTTCAAGCACATTGCTTTCCATGAATTCCATTGCATTGTTTGTGTTGTGTACGGGATTAATGATGGCGTTTTCATTAGTGCTTTATCACTTCCTATTTAAGAAAGAAAACCAAAATATTTTCTTCTTGCTACTTGTCGGGATTATTTTCGGCACCTTCTTTGGTAGCTTAACGACGTTTATGGAAGTGTTGATTGATCCAAATGAATTCCAGATCGCACAAGATATTGGCTTTGCAAGTTTCAACCGAATCAATACTCAAATCTTGTGGGTTGCATTAGCCATTTTAATGGCGACGATTGTTTTCAGTTTGAAATATTGGCATTGCTTTGATGTGTTGGCGTTAGGACGAGAAAATGCCATTAACTTAGGAATCGATTATCAAAAGACTTTAAAAGTCCTCTTAATTCTCGTGGCAATTTTAACGTCAGTGTCGACCGCACTTGTTGGCCCACTTACTTTCCTTGGGTTATTGGTAATGAACGTAACCTTTGAATTTGTTCGTGATTATCGTCACAAGGTACTCATTCCTGCTGCGATGTTAATTTCCATCATTACCTTGGTTTTAGGGCAATTATTGGTGACGCATATTTTTACGTTCCGCACGACATTAAGCATCATCGTTAATTTTGTCGGAGGCGTGTACTTTATTTATTTGTTATTAAGAGCAAACAAAAAATGGCAATAGAAATTCGCAATATTACTAAAAGTTACGGAAGCAAAAAGGTGGTAGATAATGTGTCCATCACCATTCCCACGGGGAAAATTACGTCTTTTATCGGGCCTAATGGCGCGGGGAAGAGTACGGTGCTGTCTATTATGAGCCGTTTGTTGAATGCGGATAGTGGCGAGATTTATCTCAACGGTGAATTGCTCAATCGCAAGAAAAGTAGCGATATTGCGAAACAACTTGCGATTTTAAAGCAAACTAACAACATTAATTTGCGTCTAACCATTGAAGATTTAGTCGCTTTTGGACGTTTCCCTTATTGCAAAGGAAACTTAACCCAAACTGACCGCACTTTTATTGATAATGCTATTGCCTATATGAATTTAGATGATATTCGTCATCAATATATCGATAACTTAAGTGGTGGGCAGCGACAACGTGCTTATATTGCGATGACACTGGCACAAGATACCGATTATATTTTATTGGATGAACCATTAAATAATCTGGATATGAAACATTCAGTGCAGATCATGCAAGTTTTGCGCAAATTAGCGACAGAACTCAACAAAACCGTGGTGATTGTGATTCACGATATTAATTTTGCCTCTTGTTACTCAGACTACATTGTTGCCATGAAAAATGGAAAATTAGTGCACCAAGGGGAAGTTAACCACATTATGCAATCGCCCGTGCTACAAGATATTTATGATATGTCGATACCTATTCAGGATATCGACGACCATAAAATTGCCGTTTATTTTAGATAAATAAGGAAATCTTCATGAAAAAAACATTATCAACTTTAGCGCTTTCACTCTTTGCATTTGCTGGTATTGCACAAGCGTCGGATATTACCGTTGAAAATGCTGCTGGAAAACAGGTTGTACCACAAAATCCACAGCGTGTCATAGTGCTTGATTTTGGTGCAGCAGACACACTTCGTGCATTAGGTGTGCAAGATAAAATTGTGGGCTTCCCACAAAGCGGAAAAATTCCAAACTATCTTTCAGAATTTGCAGACAAAAAATATAAAAATGTCGGCGATTTGAAAGAACAATCATTGGAGCAAATTAACGAGCTCAATCCGGATTTGATTATTGCTTCTAAACGTCAAGAAAAAATGATCGACAAATTTAAAGAAATTGCGCCAGTATTTAATGTTGAAAATGATTACACGAATTACTACCCGAGTTTTCAACAAAATGTGACCGCACTTGGTCAGATCTTTGGTAAAGAAAATATCGCGAAAGAAAAACTTTCAGCGTTGGAGAGTAAGGTTGCTGAAGTAGCAAAAGATGCAAAAGACAAAACCGCCTTATTGGTACTCGTCAATGAAAGTAAAATCAGTGCCTTTGGTGACGGTTCTCGTTATGGTATGGTGTATCAAAAATTTGGTTTTAAACCGATTGATGACAGCATCAAATCGTCTACGCATGGACAAAGCGTTGGTTTTGAATATATCTTAGAAAAAAATCCAGACTTTTTACTTGTCGTGGATCGTACCGCGGCTATTACAGAAAAAGCCAACAATGCACAAAAAGTATTGGATAACGATATCATCAAACAAACCAAAGCGTATAAAGATGGACACATTGTGTACCTTGATGCAGCGAATTGGTATCTTGCGTTTGGTGGTTTAGAAAGCATGGAAATCATCGCACAAGAACTTGATCGTGCAGTGAAAAAATAATACAAAAAACCATCTAAACGGGCAGTCAAGGATTGCCCTTTTTATATGTAAATTAATCTTTACACATATCAATAAACTCCCTATCATATCGGCATTATTCAATAAAATTGAGCTTATTTTATGCTGACATTTAATCCACAAGATCCTTTTTCTTGCTTTGTCACTCAAAGCCTCTCCATGAAAAGTGCGGTCGAAAATGCACAACGTTTTGCGATGTTTGATGTACCACTTTTAATTCAAGGTGAAACGGGCACGGGTAAAGACTTATTAGCAAAAGCTTGCCATTTTGCGAGCTTGCGTCGTGAGAAAAAATTCATTGCAGTAAACTGTGCGGGCTTGCCAGATGAAGATGCGGAAAGTGAAATGTTTGGGCGGAAAGTGGGTGACAGTGAAACTATCGGTTTTTTTGAATATGCTAACGAAGGCACTGTGTTACTGGATGGTATTGCCGAGCTTTCATTAAGTTTACAGGCAAAATTATTGCGTTTTTTAACCGATGGTTCTTTCCGTCGAGTGGGCGAAGAAAAAGAACATCATGCAAATGTTCGGGTGATTTGTACTTCACAAGAACCAATGGAAAAGCTGTTAGAACAAGGGAAATTGCGCAGTGATTTATTCCATCGCTTAAATGTTTTAGCGTTAAATGTGCCGCCATTACGTGAGCGAGTGGAGGATATTCAACCTTTAACGGACGGTTTTTTACAAGAAATTAGCACACAGCTTAAGATTCCAATGCCGCAATATGATGCTAATTTTTTAAATTATTTAAAAAGTCAGCCTTGGCAAGGCAATGTGCGAGAGCTTTACAATGTCTTGTATCGTGCCTGTTCCTTAGCGAAAAATAACCAGCTTGATATTGAAAGTTTAAATTTAAAACCCGTACAAAGTGCGGTCATTTCTGCGGATGATTTTGGTGAGCAAACGCTGGATGAGATCATGGGACAATATGAGGCGAGTGTACTCCGCGCTTTTTATGCCCAGTATCCAAGTACGCGAAAATTGGCACAACGATTAGGCGTATCACACACGGCGATCGCCAATAAATTAAAACAATACGGTATTAGTAAATAATTTCTGACAGTTTAGGGAATTGTTTACAAAGTTTGAGCCATTCGACTTTATCAATTTGTACATTGAGGATAAATTCACCCTCATCTGAAATTTGTTCGTGACGAATGCTATCTAATTGATAGAGCGCGTTGCGAATTTTGCCCTCTTGCGGAAGCAGCGTGAGGGTGAAAGAAAGTATCTCATTTTTCAACCGCACTTTAATGGCTTCAAGTAGCAGATCTAATCCTTTACCTGAATGTGCTGAAAGGTAAACGGCAACTGGATTATTCTCGTCATCATATTCAATATGGGGCGCTACATTTTCCAATAAATCGATTTTGTTATACACCAACAATACCGGTACTTTGTTAGCCTTAATTTCTTCCAATACTAAATTCACCGCTTCAATATTTTCGATCTTTCGAGCGTCTGCTGCATCAATAACATGCAAGAGTAAACTTGCTTCCACCGTTTCTTGCAAAGTAGATTTGAATGCTGAAACTAAATCATGGGGAAGTTGGCGAACGAAACCAACGGTATCCGCGAGAATAGCCGTACCAACATCCTGAATTTGTAAACGTCTTAATGTGGGATCGAGAGTGGCAAAAAGCTGATCTGCCGCATAGACATTGGCTTGTGTGATGAAATTAAATAACGTAGATTTCCCCGCATTGGTATAACCCACTAAGGAAATGGTCGGAATATCCGCTTTTTGTCGGGTTTGGCGATTTTGATTGCGTTGTTTTTCGACCTTTGCCAAACGATTTTGCAACTGTGCAATACGCACCTTGATTAAACGGCGATCCGTTTCTAATTGCGTTTCCCCTGGACCACGTAATCCAACCGCACCTTTTTGCTGATCTAAGCCTGTTTTTCGACGAACTAATCGAGTGGATAAATGCTTAAGTTGGGCTAATTCAACTTGTAATTTCCCTTCGTGCGAGCGGGCTCGTTGGGCAAAGATATCTAAAATTACCCCAGTGCGATCTACAACGCGGCATTGGCAGATGCTTTCTAAATTACGGGTTTGTGCAGGGGTTAATTGATGATTCACCAAAACAACATCGGCATCTAAGGCTTTTACTGCATCCGCAATTTCTTGTGCTTTTCCTTCACCGATAAAATATTTTGCTTGTGGTGTCGCTCGGCTCGTGGTGATGATTTGTAAAATCTCAACATTGGCAGATTCCGCTAAAAGTTGGAATTCTTGCAGATCTTCAATGTTTTTATTTTGAGAAAAGAAAACATGCACGACGACAGCTTTATCTTTTGCCGATTGGCTATTGTCGCCTGTTTTAGATGACGAAAGTGCGGTTGAAATTTCAGGTGAATTTTCAACCGCACTTAAATTGATGAAATCATTCATTGAACAGAATTATTCTGCTTGTGTTTCTACTTCCGCTGCAGCGTCAGAAGTTTGTGCTGCATGATGACCGCCGTTACTATTGTGGTGAGAAACAGAACGTGCTGGAACCACAGTTGAAATAGCGTGTTTGTACACCATTTGATTAACCGTGTTTTTTAATAAAATCACGAATTGGTCGAATGATTCGATTTGACCCTGTAATTTAATCCCATTAACGAGATAAATCGAAACAGGAATACGTTCACGGCGTAACGCATTCAAATAAGGATCTTGTAATGATTGTCCTTTTGCCATTTTGCTATCCTTTGTTGTTATATGTTAATTAATGATAGAAACGAGTTGTCTCCGTCACCAAATATAGCAATAAACATTTTTCTTGTCTATGGGTTTATCTCTTTGCTTTCACGCAGTTTTTTCAGAATTGTTTTCATTTTTTCATCTAGTTGTGCATTGAAACGTAATGTTTCGCCCGTTTTAGGGTGTTCAAATCGAATAGAAAATGCATGTAAAAACAAGCGATTAAGCCCGATATCTTGCATATATTTATCGAATTCTTTATCACCGTATTTATCATCCAGCGCAATCGGGTGACCGGCATATTGAGTATGAACTCGGATCTGATGGGTTCGACCTGTTACGGGTGAAGCTTTTACTAAGGTCGCATTTTGATAGCGTTCTTCAATGGCAAATCGCGTTTCTGAAGGTTTGCCTTGTTCACTGACTTTAACGATGCGTTCGCCACTGGCCAATTCATTTTTTAATAAAGGGGCTTGCACGACTTTTACATGAGATTGCCATTGTCCACGTACGAGTGCGAGATAATCTTTTTGCACGGTTTTAACACGAAGTTGTTCGTGTAAGTTGCGTAAGGCAGAACGTTTTTTGGCGACTAATAAAATACCCGATGTATCTCTGTCTAAACGATGAACCAATTCTAAAAAACGGGCTTCAGGACGTAATGCACGTAAGGCTTCAATCACACCAAAATTCAAGCCACTCCCACCATGAACCGCAGTGCCGGAAGGTTTGTTCAATACTAATAAACAGTCATCTTCAAAAATAATATGGCTTTCAAGGGAGGCGACTTTATTCAAGTTTTTAGAAATTGGGGCAGTATTTTTTTCAGAAACACGAACTGGAGGCACTCGCACCACATCGCCATTTTGCAATTTATATTCAGGTTTGATTCGTCCTTTGTTCACACGCACTTCGCCTTTACGTAGAATGCGATAAATCAAACTTTTTGGCACACCTTTTAATTTTGCCAATAAATAATTATCAATGCGTTGTCCTGCTTCATCCTCAGAAATAGTGAGCATTTTGACGGATTGATTGATGATTTTTTCTTGTTTTTCAGTCATTGAATCTGTCCTTTAAAAATTGGGCTGAATCATATCACAATATCCCTGGTGATAATAGCAAGAATGCCTTGCTAATTTAGCCTCGAATGTGGATAATAGAGCGTCTTTCTGCGCCTCAAATTTGGCATTTAGAAAGCAATTTTGTATGTTGGTCAAAACTCAATGCGGCAAATGGCATAAGACATTGAGAATCAACATGTTTTTCTTGAAGGTTGACGCTTCCTTGCAATGCGTAATTAACACATCGCATTGTTTTACGAAAATTGTCTTAGATAACAATTGAGTATGCTATCAATGCACCCAGCAACACACAGTCGTGAGATTGACTGTTCGCGAGAAACACGAGGTCGATGGCTAAGGTCAGTAAATCTGTAAAGTGCGGTTAATTTTCAAGGTATTTTAGATAATTCAAAACGAGAAATTGACAATGAAAAGAATGTTAATCAATGCGACTCAAAAAGAAGAGTTGCGCGTTGCGTTGGTCGATGGCCAACGTTTATTCGACTTGGATATTGAAAGTCCGGGTCATGAACAGAAAAAAGCCAATATTTACAAAGGGAAAATCACTCGCGTAGAGCCGAGTTTAGAAGCAGCCTTTGTGGATTATGGTGCAGAGCGCCATGGCTTCCTTCCTTTAAAAGAAATTGCCCGCGAGTATTTCCCTGCTGATTATGTGTTCCAAGGTCGTCCAAATATCCGTGATATTTTGACCGAAGGCCAAGAAGTGATCGTTCAGGTGAACAAAGAAGAACGCGGCAATAAAGGCGCGGCCTTAACCACTTTTGTTTCCCTTGCCGGTAGTTATTTGGTGATTATGCCAAACAATCCACGTGCAGGTGGTATCTCTCGCCGTATTGAAGGCGATGAACGTATCGAATTAAAAGAAGCATTGAGTTCTTTAGATGTACCAGAAGGCGTTGGTCTTATCGTGCGTACAGCGGGTGTGGGTAAATCACCAGAAGAATTACAATGGGACTTAAAAGTACTTTTACATCATTGGGAAGCAATTAAACAAGCTTCACAAAGCCGTCCGGCGCCATTCTTAATCCATCAAGAAAGTGATGTGATCGTTCGTGCGATCCGTGATTACTTGCGTCGTGATATCGGTGAGATCTTAATTGATAGCCCGAAAGTATTTGAAAAAGCGAAAGCACACATCAAACTTGTACGCCCAGATTTCATCAATCGTGTGAAACTGTATCAAGGCGAAGTGCCGCTATTTAGCCACTATCAAATTGAGTCACAAATTGAATCCGCCTTCCAACGTGAAGTACGTTTACCTTCTGGTGGTTCGATTGTGATCGATGTGACAGAAGCGTTAACAGCGATCGATATCAACTCAGCGCGTTCAACTCGTGGTGGTGATATTGAAGAAACGGCATTGAATACGAATCTTGAAGCGGCAGATGAAATTGCTCGTCAATTACGTTTACGTGACTTAGGTGGGCTAGTGGTTATCGATTTTATCGATATGACACCAGTTCGTCACCAACGTGAAGTGGAAAACCGTATCCGTGATGCCGTGCGTCAAGACCGTGCGCGTATTCAAATCAGCCGTATTTCTCGCTTCGGTTTGTTGGAAATGTCGCGTCAGCGTTTAAGTCCGTCATTAGGTGAATCTTCTCACCATGTTTGCCCACGCTGTCAAGGTACGGGTAAAGTGCGTGATAACGAAAGTTTATCACTTTCTATCTTACGTTTAATCGAAGAAGAAGCGTTAA
>CABSXY010000016.1 GCA_902481695.1 uncultured Haemophilus sp.
TCGATATGAATATCCGGTGAGAACATCGCATAAAGTGCTGTGTTGGCATTGCGATTGCCATGAAGATTAGGATTATCCCCCTCGGAGACCATTTGATTTGCCGAATTTTTACGTTGATCCACAAAGGCGGTACCCGGGTTGTGACAAGTTGAACAGCTTTGTGTTTTATTAAAAGAAAGCGATTTATCAAAAAACAGAACTTCGCCCAATCCTTGATAATTCAATTCTTTTTCCTTAGCTTGATCAGCTAAGGCATAATTGCTCTGCATAAAAGGTGCAAACAATAAAATAGAACGCCATTTTTTTTGCATCGTGTTCTCCAAATATTCAAATTATAGATAAAAAATAATCCAACAAAGCTTTGTTGGATTATAAAAGGAAAATAATTTTCTACAAGCCGTTTGCCATCTTAATGCGATCAGCAAACATACCGATGCTCACGCCGAAGTAATTTGATTTGTTCCAATCTAAAATCGTGCGGTAGTTATTGGAAACCAAGAATGCACGACCAACTTCTTTATCAGGGCGAACTAGCCAAAGATCAGCTTGAGAAAGTGCGGCAAGTTTATCTTGTTCTTGTTGGCTAAAGCTCGCTAAAGTGACGCCTTTAGACTGCCAGTCGCTGAGTGAACGTGCTTTATTCTTCTCAATACCAGAAAGCGATAAATCTAATGGTTGATTTAATGTGACTTCTACACCCCAAGGCAATTTGTTATCCCAACCTACAGTGTGGAGATAATTTGCAATTGAAGCAAACGCATCAAATTGGTTCGTCCAAATATCCTTCACGCCATCATTATTACCATCTGCCGCATAGTTTAAGAATGCGCTTGGCATAAATTGAGTTTGTCCCATTGCGCCTGCCCAAGAGCCTAACATTCTATTACGTTGAATATGATCACGTTCTAACATCTTCATCGCATTCACAAATTCTTTACTGAATAAGGCCTCACGTCTGCCATCAAAAGCTAAGGTGGCTAAAGCTGATAGTACATCATAGCTACCTTGATAATAGCCAAAACTACTTTCCATACCCCATAAAGCAAGAATATATTCTTGTTGAACGCCATAGCGTTGGCTTGCTTGTTGTAATGGCGCTTGGACTTCCCAATAACGCTCTTCGGCAATATCTACTTTGTTTTGGGTCAGTACTTTATTCAAATAATTCGTTGTACCGTTTGGATTCGGTAACTGCGGTTGATCCGCATTACGCTGACTTCTACCTGCTTGAGCACGGTCCAAATCTACAGCCTTTTGCATATATTGAATATTATTTTGTGCATTCAATACTGACAATGATACGCCTTCAGCTGCCGCTTTACCTTTTAAGAACTGTACATAATCATTAAAGTTATCTAAAGTTCTTGGTTTGCTATAAACAGCATTACTGCTTACTGACGGAATACTTTTGGTGGATGACGTTGTCGTTGTTGTCGTATTGCTTGAACAACCCGCCAATAAAAGTGCGGTCGATAATGCAGTCATTTTTAACGTTGAGATTAAATTCATTTCTTTTCCTTTTTTAATTATCAAAATATCGCATTATTTGCGTAAAAATTGGTTATAAACGGCTTTCAATAATGAGGTTGGTAATAAGCGAGAACCTGAACGCAAGGCAAAGGTGAATAGGCCAGAAAATAAGCCTTGAATACCTAAGCGATGTTTCAATTTAAATAAACGCCATTCTGCCTTGGCTTGGTTTAAACCACGACGACGCCCTACCATACCATTGCCTACGCGGGCATAAACTAAAATATCCGGCAAGTTTGCCACTTTTTGACCTTGTGCTACAAGCTTAATCCACAGGTAATAATCTTCCTGTAAATCTTCATATCCACCACAATTAATGACCGCACTTTTTTGATACGCGACTGTCATGTGATTGAACGGACAACGTTTTTGCGTAAATTTAACGATATCTTGTGCATCAGTCGGCACGTTACGATATGCCACGATGTCTTGAATATTTTCGCCAAACTCAGCAATCTGCCCACCGAAAATAATCGTATCCGGATGTTGCTCAATAAACGCCACTTGTTTCGCAAAACGCTCAGGCACACAAATATCATCAGTGTCCATACGGAAAACCCAATCATGTGAACAATGTTTTAATCCTTCATTGAGCGCTTTGCCTAAGCCTAAATTCTTTGGCAACTTCACTAAGTTTAAGGGTAATTTGGTTTCGAATTCAGAAACCACAGCTTCCAATTCTGGCGTTACTGCACCGTCAAACACCAACACAATCTCATCTGCAGGATGGGTTTGAGCCACTAAACTTTCAAAACATTCTCTTAAATATTGTGGATTTTCCTTAATGTATAAGGACATTAAAACTGAAAATTTCATACTTCTCTATCTAATAAGTTATCTACATAAACCGTTTCAAATTAATTGCCAATTTAGGTGAAATTAAAACCACAAAGGCAATGACTAGCTGCTTAATACTTTTCGTTAATTTAAAAATCTCAAAATAGTAAAAAGCCGCTTTACGGGATAAATTCATTATATGTGGGTAAGCCAACATATATTGTGCGTTGATGGCAAAATTCTTTTCTTGCTCTGCCGTTTTCACATAATTTTCACGAATATAATCAATCGCTTTTTGCGTATTCGTCGTATCCGTTGATACGCTAGAACGCTTAGTATGGAACGTACAATAAGTTAATGGTTCTGCTACTTTGCACGCTTTAAACGTTGGATCTTGCACAAGTTTCAGCAAGAAATCATAGTCTTCCAATGAACGAAGTGCGGTCGATAATCCACCGATTTTTAAAAACAGATCTTTTTTCACCCCAATCATCGGCATACCACCGATTTTATTCGCCAGTAAAATTCGCTCTACGCTAATCTCTTGTGGCTCAATCGGGTTGGTCACATAGCTAAAACCTTCATTCACCATTTCACATTTTGCAGGATGATAAACAAAGTTAATATCGGCATGCTTTGCAATCACATCAGCTAATTTCTGACATTTATCATTTGCAAAACGATCATCATCATCAAGGAATAACAACCAATCATTATCGGCATTTCTTGCCCCGATATTACGACTTTCTGCGGCACCTTGATTAGTTTCGTTACGAATCACTTTAACTGCAAATGGATATGCTTGTGTCACTTTAACGGGTTCTTTCGAGCAATCATCCACAATCACCACATCAAAATTATAGGTGGTTTGCTTGGTTAAACTTTCCAATAACGCAGGAATTTCTTCTTTTCGATTATAAGAAGGCACGATGATACTAAACACCTTTCGGCTCCTTTTGTTTAAATAAAATAAGCTGTTTACCGTGAGTGCCGAAAAGCGATAAGAACATTAACATCACGAACATAATGCCAGGGAAAGCAAAGGTGTCTGCTTTGATGTTACAAAATGCCAAAATCACAAAGGCAGAAAGGATAAATTTCCAGCTGCCATCAAACCAATTTAAGGCAACTTTGCGCACAAAATAAAATGTCACGGCAAAACACACTAAGGCATAAGACACGCCACCATAAAGAATCTGACGTAAGAAACCGGAATCTGTATGACCATAATAACGGCCGACTTCCAACTGCCCTGTCATATACATGCCATCACCATAAATAAACTGTTTAAGCGTTGGCATGAACAGGTGGTTTTTCATCAAGGTATCGGTTGAAGAACTGACAAATCCTGCACCGTGTAATAAATTAATCACGGGCTCTAAAGCATGTGCAACATAAGGATTTTCTGGCAAGAAATACGACAATAACAAGACCAAAATAGCAAATGCAATGAGTGATGGGACATAACGCCATTTGAAATACACTAAAATGCTTACGACGGATAAGAGAAGGAATGTGCGTCCTGAAATTAATCCGATACATAGCATAAAAAACACTAAAATACTTGGAAGTGTATTATGTTTAGCGTTGTAAGCCAGTAAGAAATGCAACAGCATTAAATAGAATAAACTCAGTTGGAAAAAGGCGGTTGCGGTGATGTTATATAAGCGATATTCCTGCTCTGAACCATAAAAACGTGCAGGTAACACCGCATTCGTCGAAAGCAAGAAATCGATCATAAATGATGCGCCGAGCAAGCCAATGATGCCCACTGCAAATTGCACCACAACACCAATTTGCAAATCTCGCACGACTCGTTGTTGTCCGTTTGCATTGGCATAAAACGCATTATAAAGTCCCACGCCTAATAAGAATAAAATCAATTCCTTCACATACATGGTGATAACAGAAAGATCTTTTGTGCCATTAAGCAATAACGGAATCACACTGAAAACAATCAATCCGCCTAAAACAGCAAGACTGTCTAAAGGCAGAATGATGCCTTGTGGCTTCTGCTTTTTAATGTACTGATAAGCCAAAACAACCAGTGCTGCCAAGCCCGCGACGAATGACATTCGCACGACATGGAACAGCCAAGGATCGTAAAGATAAAAAAGGTTAAAAAGTGCGGTCATTTTTTACGTTATTTTCCTAAATTCTTTTTTACCGCTAAGATTTTTTTGAGCGGATATTTAATTAATTTCTTCACTAAATTATTGGATTTTGAACCGCGAATCGCTTCCAAATTACTCACTAATTGTGGGTTTTCAATGACTACAAGCGGACGAACCACATTGTTATTAATCTGAAATTGGGTTTCAAATAATAAGAAATCATCAGCAAGCCAAAACGGTTTTTCTTGTTCAAGTTGTTTTAAAAATGCACGTGCCGCTGATTTTTTAATTAAGTATGCTACCGTACCCGCAAAATAACTTTTATATGGATAAGCCACGGTGACATCACCCACTGTTTGACGTAAAAATGAAAAGGTTGTCGGATAATTAATTTCCAATTCCACATCATCAAATTCCGCAATTTTTGACTGCCCGATTAATACAATATCTGCATCACATTTTTCGGTTAAAAGTGCGGTTGTGTTTGGCGATAAATTAGCATTAAATAACGCATCATCTTCACAGACTAAAGCATAGTCATTTTCCGTCACATTTTGATCTTCTACGATCTGGCGATAAACCGCTAAATGACTTAATGTACAACCAATTTCGCCTTTTGTGACGTTGCGTCCATAATACTGTTCAAACTTCGTTGGATTGAACACTTCTGCCAATTCTTCCCATTCTTTTTGCATGGTATTAATAGCTGAAAATACAGCAAAATCAGCGGTATCTGGTTGAGCAAAAAACAGCTCACGACGCTGAATATCTTTATCTAGTGAAATCAAATATTTATTCATAATTATCTCAATTTAGTTTTTGCGTTATTTTGATTGCAACAAACGGAAATAGTTGCAAATTATACTAAAGAAATAGGCCAATGGCATGGCTTTTAATACGACTTTAAAAATCCTTAAAAAAATAACCGCACTTTAAATGCTTAAAGCGCGGTCTATTTTAAATGGATTAATGTGTTATTTCTTTCAATTAGAAAATTGCAGTCGCTAAGCCCACAACAACACTTAAAGAAAGAACTACAGCTAACATTGCATAACCAAAATCACTCATTTTAATTTCCCACTTATTTAGTTAAAGATAGCCCATTCTAACAATAAAGTACGTTTTTTCAAAAATTTTTTATAATTTGCTTAACCTATTTGGTGACAGTCTTTATAATGGGAAAAATTCTCTAGAGGCAAAATTATGGCAACAATTAAAGATGTCGCAAAAATGGCTGGTGTTTCCACCACCACTGTTTCACACGTAATTAATAAAACCCGTTTTGTAGCAAAAGAAACCGAAGAGGCGGTGATGCAAGCCATTAAAAGCTTGAAATACTCACCAAGTGCTGTTGCGCGTAGTTTGAAAGTCAATACGACAAAATCTATTGGGATGATTGTGACCACCAGTGAATCCCCTTATTTTGCTGAAATCATTCATGCCGTTGAAGATCATTGTTATCGTCAAGGTTATTCACTTTTTTTGTGTAATACACAAAATGATCCTGAAAAAATTAAAAATCACGTCGAAATGCTCACCAAAAAACGTGTTGATGGTTTATTGGTGATGTGTTCTGAATATACGCAACATTCACTTGATGTGCTTTCAGGTTTCTCTTCCGTACCTATGGTGGTAATGGATTGGGGCCCTAATGTTGATACCGATATCATTGAAGATAACAGCTTTACGGGCGGTTATATTGCGACTAAGCACTTAATTGATTGTGGTCATAAAGCCATTGGTCTTATTGCGGGGGAATTGGATAAAACTACCGCAAGAACCCGTTATGAAGGTTTTGTGAAAGCCATGAATGAAGCCAATCTGCCTATTCATGAAAATTGGATTATGGAAGGTTTCTTTGAGCCAGAAGACGGTTACGAGTGCATGAACAAGATCCTTTCACAAGATAACCTACCTACTGCAGTCTTCTGCTGTAATGATGTGATGGCATTAGGTGCAATTTCCGCAATTACGGAAAAAGGCTTGCGCGTGCCTGATGATATTTCGATTATTGGCTATGACAATATTCACTCATCACGTTTCTATGCACCGCCACTCACCACGATTCACCAATCGAAGTCGCGCTTAGGTGCACAGGCAGTGAATCTCTTATTTGAACGTATTGCGAATAAAGATAACGACAATCACGAAAAACATCGTATTGCGATCCATCCAGAATTGGTACTACGAAAATCAGTTCGTACACTTGCATAAACATTAAATTTTTTGACCGCACTTTAAATTTTATCTAAAAAAGTGCGGTCTTTTTTTTACTTATTTTCAGCTTTTTTGATTTAATACAAGTTTTCGACGTATAGCATTTGATCCCGATACATATTTTTGGTTATATCTCTCCTGGTTTTATTTTATTTTTTCTTTATCGGAGTTCATATGACTGATGAGTATCGCACTCTCCGCCATAATATTAATATGTTAGGGCGTTTTCTTGGAGAAACCATCAATGATGCACAAGGCGAAGACATTCTCACCTTAATTGAAAATATTCGCCAATTGTCCAAACAATCTCGAGCGGGCGATAGCCAAGCACGTAAAACATTGTTGGATACCCTTTCCACCATTTCAAATGAAAATATTATTCCTGTTGCACGAGCATTCAGCCATTTTCTTAATCTGACGAATATCGCTGAACAATACCAAACGGTCTCTCGCCAACATAAAGATTTACAATCTTCTAATCGTTCATTAAGTGCTTTATTTCAACGTTTAAAAGCACAAAATGCCTCAAAAGAAGAGGTTTACAAAACCGTTGAAAACTTGCTTATTGAGCTTGTATTAACGGCACATCCAACCGAAACTACACGTCGTTCTTTAGTCCATAAACATGTTGAGATCAATAAATGCTTAAGCAAATTAGAGCACGATGATTTAACACCGAAAGAACGCGGCATTATTGAACGTCTGTTGCTTCGTTTAATTGCTGAAGCTTGGCATACCAATGAAATCCGTACTGTTCGCCCTACCCCATTCGATGAAGCAAAATGGGGCTATGCCATGATCGAAAATAGCCTATGGCAAGGAGTACCGGAATTCTTACGTCAACTAAATGAACATGCTCGTGAATTCTTAGGCTACGATTTACCTGTGGGCTTACGTCCTGTCAGAATTTCTTCTTGGATGGGCGGTGACCGTGATGGTAACCCATTTGTTACTTCAAAAATTACTCAACAAGTCCTCTATCTTGCTCGTTGGAAAGCGGCGGATTTATTCTTAAATGACATCAAATCCCTTGCCGATGAATTATCCATGGTGAAATGCACACCAGAATTTACCGCAAAATATGGTGAACATTTAGAGCCTTATCGTTTTGTGGTCAAAGAGCTTCGTACAAAACTTATCGCGACCCTTGATTACTTTGAAGATTGCATGGCAAATTGTCCACCAAGAGTAAGCCAAGCGGATATCATCATGGAAGATAATCAGCTTTGGGAACCGCTCTATGACTGCTATCAATCATTGATGGCGTGTGGCATGCGTATTATTGCCAATGGTTCCTTATTGGATATTTTGCACCGCATTCGCTGTTTTGGTGTCACGCTTTCACAAATGGATATCCGTCAAGAAAGCACGCGTCATACAGATGCTATCGCAGAAATTACCCGTTATCTTGGTATTGGTGATTATGCACAATGGAGCGAAGCAGAAAAACAATCTTTCTTAGTGCGTGAATTAAATTCTCGCCGTCCATTAATTCCAACCCATTGGGAGCCGTCTGCAGAAACCCAAGAAGTTTTAGAGACTTGTAAAGTCATTGCTCAACAAAAACAAGGCGTGATTGCTTGCTATATTATTTCAATGGCAAGAAGTGCCTCTGATGTACTTGCTGTACATTTATTATTAAAAGAAGCGGGCGTGCCTTATCACATTCCTGTCGTGCCACTCTTTGAAACCTTAGATGACTTAGATGCCTCTGAAGGTGTCATGCGTCAATTGTTTAATATTGGTTGGTATCGTGGCGTGATTAACAATCACCAAATGGTGATGATTGGTTATTCTGACTCAGCTAAAGATGCGGGAATGATGGCAGCTTCATGGGCACAATATCGTGCACAAGAAGCATTAGTCAATTTAACCGAAGAACTGGGTATTGAACTCACTTTATTCCATGGTCGTGGTGGTACAATCGGTCGTGGTGGTGCGCCTGCACATGCAGCATTACTTTCTCAACCTCCGCGCTCACTCAAAAATGGTTTACGTGTGACTGAACAAGGGGAAATGATCCGCTTTAAACTTGGTTTACCCGAAGTTGCGGTTGAAACCTTTGATCTTTACGCGAGTGCAATTTTAGAAGCAAACTTACTTCCACCACCAGAACCTAAAGCAGAATGGCGCACCGTCATGGATGAGCTTTCTAGCACTTCATGTGATATTTATCGTAGTGTTGTTCGTGGTGATAAAGACTTCGTGCCTTATTTCCGTAGTGCCACACCAGAACAAGAACTGTCTAAACTGCCACTCGGCTCTCGTCCTGCAAAACGTAATCCAAATGGTGGCGTGGAAAGCTTGCGTGCCATTCCATGGATTTTTGCTTGGATGCAAAACCGCTTAATGCTACCAGCATGGCTTGGTGCGGGTGCGGCAATTCAAAAAATTGTGGATGAAGGCAAAGGCCATATTATTGAAGAAATGTGCAAAGCTTGGCCATTTTTCTCTACTCGCGTGGGTATGTTAGAAATGGTGTTCAGTAAAACCGATACTTGGCTTTCTGAACAATATGATCATAACTTAGTGAAAAAAGAGCTTTGGTACTTAGGTGAAAATCTGCGTAATCAACTCAATGCGGATATTAAAACCGTGCTTTCGCTTTCTCACAAAGATGAATTAATGGCGGACTTGCCGTGGATCGCCGATTCTATTGCATTACGTAATGTTTATACGGATCCGCTCAATCTCCTTCAAGTGGAATTGCTCCGTCGTTTCCGTGAATTGCCTGAAAACCCAAGCCCTGATGTCGAGCAAGCCTTGATGATTACCATCACAGGTATTGCCGCAGGTATGCGAAATACGGGCTAGTTACGGCAACTAAAAATAAGTGCGGTCAAAAACAACGATGAATTTTACCGCACTTTTTATTTATTCATTACATCTCGACAGATTTGGGAAAATTCAGACATTAATGCAAAAAGTTGAGAAGATTTCTGCTTTCCAAATACATTAAATGCGTTCTCAAACATTTCTGTGGTCGCCTCATAAATCGGTTCTGCTTGCAATTTACCCGCATTTGTTAATTGCATAATCCTTTCACGTTTATCTGTTGAACTCGGATAAAATTCAATCCAGCCTTTTTCTCGAAATTCTTTGCAAATATTAAACACTGTTTGTTTTGGCATATACCATTCATCACAAATTTGCTTTTGCGTGCATTGCCCATTTTCAGCACTAGCTAAACAATAAAGCACAGCAAAATGGTTGTAATTAAGTGAAAATTTCTGCTCAATCCATGTTTCCAGCACCTCATCAATTTCTGAAATGTGCTTACCAAGCAACTCAAAATTATTCATTTCTATCCCTCAACTTTCTCTGTTTGTCTTATTCTATCATTTCAAGCATAAAAATATAGTCTTAAAATTTACTTTATTTTAGTAAATTTTGAGACTATAATTCATACAATTTAGTAAATTATTGGACTATATTTTTATGACTAAAATGACTTCAAATGCGATAGAAAATATTAAATCAATCGCCAAAAACAACAAAAAACGTCTTTTCTTTACTTTCAGCTTGGTCACATTAGAGAACATTCTCTTTATTACTTATCCCGTTTTTGGGGGCTTTGCTGTTAATGCAATAATGAATGGAGATGTCTTGCTTTCACTTAGCTATTCCCTTTTAGTGCTTATCATTTGGGGAATTGGTACAGCTCGCCGTGCAGTAGATACTCGTAGTTTTGCTCGTATTTACGCAGAGCTTGCCGTACCGGTTATCATTAACCAACGAGAAAAAGGATTAAACATCTCAGCAATTACTGCTCGTGTAGCATTATCACGTCAATTTGTGGACTTTTTTGAACAACATCTACCAACATTAATTATGTCGAGTTTTTCCATCATTGGTGCGGCTATAATGCTATTGTGGCTAGAATTTTGGTCAGGTATAACGGCTTGTTTAATATTGGTATTTTTTGGTCTTTTATTACCTAAATACTCAAAAACAAATGATTTGCTTTATTTAAAGCTTAACGATCGGTTAGAAAAAGAAGTCAACGTAATTGAACAAAAAAGCAATTATCACTTAAATAAACATTATGACTGGCTTGCCTATTTACGTATCCGTTTATCTAATCGTGAAGCAACGGGTTATTTATGGATTGGCATTGCATCAGCTATTATATTTGGTGTCACTGTAGTTAATTTAACCACAACTAAAGGTGTGCAAGCTGGGCATATTTATGCAGTAATTACTTATCTTTGGACATTTGCGATTAGCCTTGATGATGCCCCTAGATTACTCGAGCAATTTTCTAATTTAAAAGATATAGGAAAACGAGTTGAGGTTTAACTACTATAAGCAAAATATAGATGAATTTGACCGTACTTTTTGTTTTCTGTTTCTTGCGGTATCATACACGCAATTGACTTGATAGAGGAAAACCCAATGACAGCTGATATTCAAAAACTTGATCCAGATGCAGCGATTGATCTTGCTTATGATATTTTCTTAGAGATGGCAGGGGAAAATCTCGATCCCGCTGATATTATGCTATTCAATCTGCAATTTGAAGATCGTGGTGCGGTCGAGTTTGTCGAAACTGCCGATGATTGGGAACAAGAAATTGGGGTATTAATCGATCCTGACGCTTTTGCTGAAGTTTGGGTGGGTTTAGTGAATGAGAAAGATGAAATGGATGATGTGTTTGCGAAATTCTTAATTTCACACCAAGAAGAAGATCGTGAATTCCACGTTATTTGGAAAAAATAGCACCCTTCTCCCCTATATCAATTTACAAACTAAAACCGGTTTAATTTAACATTAAACCGGTTTTTGCTTAACAAATGCGTGGTAAAGGTTCGTTGCGTGGTAAGTCTAATAAACGACTTTGACCGAAAAGACCAACTGCACGTACTTTGCCATCAGTAGTCACCTCACCAATGACAGCTGCGTTTTCACCTAATGGATGGCTACGAAGTGCGGTCAGAATTTCAGCTGTTTTTTCTTTGTCCGCCACAATCACCAATTTGCCTTCATTAGCAAAATTCAACGCATCCAAACCGAGCAATTCGCAAATACCACGTACTTCCTGACGAATTGGTAATACCGTTTCATCAATTTGAATCCCCACTTTCTGTGCCTGTGCAAATTCGTGAAGTACCGCATTCACACCACCACGGGTCGCATCGCGTACGGCTTTCACCCCATCAATCGGACGAATACAATCAATAAGCGGTGCAAGCACGGCGCAATCACTGCATAAATCTGTTTGAATACCGAGATTTTCGCGTAAATTCAAAATGGTTGCACCATGATCACCTAAAGTACCACTGACAATAATCCGATCACCTGGCTGAATGCGATGCACGCCCCAGTCGAGTCCGTTTGGAATCACGCCAATACCTGCTGTATTGATAAACACTTTATCTATTGCGCCTTTTTGTACCACTTTGGTATCACCGGTTACCACTTGAATACCGGCTGAATG
Organism: uncultured Haemophilus sp.; assembly: GCA_902481695.1. Taxonomy (GTDB): domain Bacteria; phylum Pseudomonadota; class Gammaproteobacteria; order Enterobacterales; family Pasteurellaceae; genus Haemophilus_D. The sequence goes on from CABSXY010000016.1 coordinate 12,076, forward strand.
GCAGGCTTTTGCCATAGATTGAATCAATTTTTTTAAGGTTTCTAGTGGTAAGCCTTCTTCCAAAATAAAGCCACAGGATAAATATTTTGGTACGGCACCGCATACCGCGACATCGTTAGCGGTACCACATACAGCGAGTTTACCAATGTCGCCACCAGGGAAAAAAATCGGATCAATCACAAAACTATCGGTAGAAAATGACAATGTTCCACCTAAAGCATTTAACTCTTGTAAAGCAATACGAGCCTGATCTTCGCCTTGTGAAAGTATCGGGTTATCGAATGCCTCGACAAAATAATCGCGGATCAACTCTTGCATTGTGGCACCACCATTTCCGTGTGCCATTGTAATAAAATCAGTCATTGTTTTATTCCCGTCTATATTGATAATAGGCCGCACATGCCCCTTCGGAAGACACCATCAATGCACCATAAGCATTGTCAGGATTACATTTTTTAGCAAATAATGGGCAATCCGCCGGCTTACATTTGCCGATTAATACATCGCCGCAACGAGAATCAGGATCATCGGCAACTTGATGTGGCTGACAAGCAAAATGCGCTTCTGCATCAAAGCATTGATAATCATCTGTCAGTTCTACGCCCGATTCGGCAATTTCGCCTAATCCACGCCATTCACTGCTGGCTTTCAAGCGGAACACTTCACTGATTGCCTGTTGTGCTAACTCATTGCCATGTTGGTGTACGATACGTTTATACTGATTTTCCACTTCGCAGCGTTTTTCAACAATCTGTGTCACCAACATTAAAATTGCTTGTAGGATATCTAAAGGCTCAAAACCAGTGATCACAAAAGGCTTATGGTAGGTATCACACAATTCCTGATAAGGTTCAGAACCAATCACCATGCTTACATGACCTGGTGCAAGAAAGCCGTCAATTTTGACTTGTCCTTGTGACAATAAGCTGTGTAGTGTCGGAATGATGGTAATATTTTGGCATACCACAAAAAAGTTTTTTACCTGCTGTTTTTTCGCTTGTTGCAAGGTAATTGCGGCACTTGGCATAGTTGTTTCAAAACCGAGTGAAAAGAACACCACTTTTTTGTCTGGATTATTTGATGCAATATTCAATGCATCAAGCGGTGAATAAACGATTCGAACATCTGCGCCCTGTGCTTTGGCTTCTAATAATGAACCTAAACGTCCGCGTACTCGCATGGCATCACCGAAAGTACAGAAAATCACTTCTGGACGACGAGCAATCTCAATACATACATCAATTCGCCCCATCGGTAATACACACACCGGGCAGCCTGGACCGTGAATAAATTCAATACTTTTCGGTAATAAACGATCCAGCCCAAATTTAAAAATGGTATGAGTATGTCCGCCGCAGACCTCCATTAGATATAACGGATTTTCTGGCGTAAAGTGCGGTTGGTTTTCCATTATTTTTTGTAGTCGCTGCAACAGACTTTTAGCCAGTTCAGGATCACGAAATTCATCAACAAACTGCATTTGATGCTCCTATCGTTCTTGCGCTTTTAACCAGTCTAGCCATTGCTGTAACCCTTCTCCACTTTGAGAAGACAACTGGATAACCTCAATTGTTGGATTCACTTGTTTCGCATAAGCAATACATTTTTCCACATCAAAATTTAAGTACGGCAGTAAATCCACTTTGTTTAAAATCATTAACTTCGAAGCCGCAAACATATGTGGATATTTTAGCGGTTTATCTTCACCTTCTGTCACAGATAAGATCACCACTTTAGCATGCTCACCTAAATCAAATTCTGACGGACAAACTAGGTTTCCGACATTTTCAATAAACATCAGACTATTTTCCTGTGGCTGCAATTTCACCAATGCATTACCAATCATTTGTGCATCTAAGTGACAACCTTTGCCTGTATTAACTTGAATCGCTGGCACACCGGTTTGACGAATACGATCCGCATCATTTTCTGTTTGTTGATCCCCTTCGATCACATAACAAGGATAGTCATTTTTTAATGCATTTAATGTGGTCGTCAACAAAGTTGTTTTGCCTGAACCTGGACTTGAAACAAGATTAAGTGCCAAAATATGTTGATTGGCAAAAAAGCGACGATTCATATCAGCTAACTGGTTATTTGCACCGAGAATATCTTGTTCTACTTTCAGTAATCGTTGCTGGGTTTCATCTTGTTGTGGAGAGTCTGGCATGCGGAAGGAGGAGTGAGAAAAATTAGGTAGTTTTGTTGCATGTTGCGTATTGGAATCATTATGAACATGCGGTAATTCTCCGATTCTGACTTGGTCTGGATGGCCACAGCCACAGGTTGTACACATAAGTCACCTCAATAATTTTTCGTTTATTCTGTAAATGCTTAGAATCTATGGTAATTCATATACCTTAGAATACCATATTCTCAATCTTAAATATATTCTTTGAAGAGAGATAAATACATACTATCAAGTAGTTAGCGTATTTTATATTCAAAAGATCAGGTTAAATTTGCCAATTTAGACGTCTTGCTATTTTACGGCAATTTCTTTCACTCTAAATTCGGTGCCACTTCGACGTTGTAAACATGCACTGTGACAATGTGGACAGCAATCTTGATAGGCTTCAATCTCAACTTCCTTTTGACATTGCCAGCACCATGCAATCGCAGGTAAATGAATAAAATGTAACTGACAGTTTTCAGCAACGGTATCTTTTCGCATAATTTCAAAGCAAAATTCTACCGCACTTTGCTCGACACAAGACAGTGCCCCAATTTCTAGCCAAATATCTGTCACTTCATGGATTTCATGCTTTTTCTGTTGTTGATCAATAATTTCCATAATATTCTGACAGAGGGACATTTCGTGCATGATTTTCTCCTTTAGATAAAAAGCAGTATGTTTCAATTCTGCTCTTTTTACTATTCATTTTTTGAGTTTCAATATTTTACCCGTGTTGGCATTATACTTTATTTCAACGGCACAAAATTAATGCCACTATGCTGCAACAAGGTATTCATTAAATCATTGTTTTGCTCAAAGTGACTACATTTACCTTTGAGCTGAATTAAACGAATTCTCAAGTGAGCCAATTCATGGATCCGTTTTGATACTTCTCGAATATGTCGATCTAGCAGCTCATTAATTTCCCTTTCTTGCTCTTGAGTAGCACATTGAGGATTGAGCAACATTTTGATTTCTTTCAGTGAAATATCCAAACTGCGGCAATAGCAAATAAAAGAAAGTTGTTTCAAATGCTCTTCCGTATAAACGCGAAAATTACCACTTGTTCGCTTGGCGGGTTCAATCAATCCTTGTTTTTCATAGAAACGTACGGCTTCCACCGTACAGCCAACAATGTTGGCTAGCTGACCAATTTTCATTTTTTTAAAATTACACTTGACTCTGAAGTTACTTCATATTTTATACTTTATCACAGTATTCACATGTTAGAAAAGGAGAACTTCCATGAAAAAAACAGCATTACTTATCACTGCACTATTCGGTGCTTCACTCGCTAATGCACATAATGTTTGGTTGGAGCCTGTTAAGGATGTAAAAGGGCAATATGTGGTTAAATTTGGTCATGAGGAAACCGAAACCTATCCTCAAAGCAAATTAAAAGCGGTACGCCTACTTGATGCTAAAGGCCAATTGCAAAATGCCACAGTAAACTTTAAAGAAGGCGAAGCACACTTTGCTGCACCTGATGCTGCCATCGCATTTATTCGCTTTGATAATGGTGTTTGGTCAAAATTGCCAAGCGGTAAATATGTCGAAAAAACCAAACAGCAAGCACCTGAAGCTGTACTCAGTGTTAATCCAGTCAAATTCGGCAAAGCAATTTTACACTGGGATGCGCAAGCAAATAAATCACACAACATGGATTATGAATTAATCCCACAAAGTGAACCGAAAGCGGGACAACCACTCGATATTCTCGTGT
>CABSXY010000017.1 GCA_902481695.1 uncultured Haemophilus sp.
CGGCAATATTTTCTATTCAACCGCTTTAGTGATTTTAGCTTGTGGGGTATTGGGACTCGCTATCTATTGGTCGATTCGTCAGAAAATCCCAACTTCAGCAGAGTAGTGAAAAGTGCGGTCATTTTTGACAGTGTTTTAAAAAAAGTAAAAAGGCGAACCTCAATTGGTTCGCCTTTTGTTATTTTAGCAATTAGTTTCGGATACTTAACTTCTCAAATTCATCGAAGAATGTTGGGAATGTTTTAGCCGTACATTTCGGATCTAAAATGGTGACAGGTGTATCTGATAACGCAATCAAGGCGAAGCACATTGCCATGCGATGATCGTTATAGGTCTCAATTTCGGCATGCTTAAATTGGGAGAGCGCAAGCGGTTGAATTCGAATAAAATCTTCACCTTCTTCAACGTCTGCACCGACTTTTCGCAATTCAGTCGCCATTGCAGCAAGGCGATCAGTTTCTTTCACACGCCAGTTATAAATATTGCGAATAACGGTTTCCCCCTTAGCAAATAAGGCGGTTGTAGCAATCGTCATAGCTGCATCAGGAATGTGGTTCATATCCATATCAATACCGTGGAGCTCAGCTTGTTCCGCTTGAATAAAATCTTCACCCCAAGTGATTTTGGCGCCCATTTTTTCTAGCACATCGGCAAATAGACGGTCACCTTGAATGGAATGCTTACCAATTCCTGTCACTTTTACGTTGCCTTTAATTGCAGCAGCGGCAAGGAAATAAGAGGCAGATGACGCATCACCTTCTACCATGTATTTACCTGGTGACAAATAGGACTGGTTACCTTTCACTTTAAACACTTGATAATGTTGATTTTCAACCGAAATACCAAAATCTTTCATCATCGCGAGGGTGATATCAATATAAGGTTTTGAGACTAAATCACCCACAATATGGATATCTAAATCGCCTTCAGCAAGAGGCGCAGCCATTAAAAGTGCGGTCAAAAATTGAGAAGAAATTGAACCGTCAATTTCAACTACGCCACCTTTAATCCCTTGATTGCGAATTGCAAGTGGAGGGTAGCCGTCATTTTCTAAATAACGAACATCGGCACCCGCTTGAAGAAGTGCATCCACCAAATGTTTGATTGGGCGCTCTTTCATACGTGGCTCACCAGTCAAAATAACTTCGCCTTCTGTGTTGCCTTTTAAACAAAGCGCTGCTGTTAAAGGACGCATGGCCGTACCGGCATTACCGAGAAAAAGTGATAAGCCATTTTCAACCTGAAATGCACCGCCTAAGCCTTCAACTTTGCAGCAAGTTTTGTCTTCAGAAAGTTGGTAATTTACCCCTAAAGCTTTAAGGGCGTTTAACATATGACGAATGTCATCACTGTCTAATAGGTTAGTGACGGTTGTGGTGCCTTTAGCCAATGCGGCTAATAATAATGCGCGGTTTGATAAGCTTTTCGAACCCGGTAAGTTGATTTCACCTTCAATACGGGAAATTGGTTCTAACGTGATCGCTTTCATTACAAGACCACCGTTTTGTTTTTATAGACAAAAATACGATCATGTAAGGCAAGATCAAGCGCACGACTTAATACGGTTTTTTCCACATCACGCCCTGCTCGCATCATGGCATCGGCAGAGTAGGTGTGATCCACATTAATCACATTTTGCATAATGATCGGACCTTGATCCAATTCATTGTTAATGAAGTGAGCTGTTGCACCAATAATTTTTACGCCGCGCTCATAAGCTTGTTGATAGGGTTTTGCACCAATAAATGCGGGTAAGAATGAATGGTGAATATTAATCACACGATTTGGATAACGAGCGACAAATTCTGGATTTAATACACGCATATATTTAGCTAAAACAATATAATCAGGTGCATATTCATCAATTTTTTCAGCGAGCAATTTATCGTGTTCCACACGAGTGAGCCCTTCATGACTGACACAATGGAATGGAATATCAAAGCGTTCAACTAATTCGCGTAAATTATCGTGATTGCCAATTACTGCCGCAATTTCTACGTCTAACGCACCGTAGTAATTTTTCATTAAAATATCACCTATGCAGTGTGCTTCTTTGGTGACTAAAATGACGATACGTTTACGTTTTGCACTGATTAGGCGACAGTTTGTCCCTTTCGGCAAACTATAATCTAAATCAGCTAGCAAGGTTTCTTCATTAAAAATCCCTTCTAATTCTGTACGCATAAAGAAATGCTTCGTTTCAAAATCAACAAACTCATTATTGTGTAGGATATTTAATTGGTGTTTGTAACAAATATTGGTGATTTTGGCGATTAAGCCTTTATCATCAGGACAGTCGGTCAGTAATATTTTCTTTTCTAACATAATGAATATTTTGCAAGATAAATAAAAAAAGAGAACCCATAAAAATGGGTTCTACATAATCGATAATAGAATTAGATTTCAAAAGAAGCTAAAGAGGCACCTTTATCTAAGGCCTTTTGAATCACACGAGGTGTGCGGCCTTGACCAGTCCATGTTCTTTCTTGACCCGTTTCATCAGTATATTTGTATTTTGCTGGACGAGGTTCACGTTTTTTACGAATTGAAGAAGGTGCAATACCAATAATTGCCGTTAATTCTTCTGCCGTGATACCTTCTTGTTTAATTAATTCTTTATATTTTGCAATACGCGCACGACGCTCTTGTTCCGCTTGTTCAATTTCAGCTGCTTGAGCACGTTTTTCTTCAACAGCAGCTTGTAATTTTAAAAGTGAACTTTCAGCTTGTTCTAATGTTAAATCGCGTACAGCGGCACGTAAACTACGAAGGTTAGTTAAACCTTTTGTTAATTCGTTCATGATGTCCTCTTTTTTATATGTGTGAATGCTTAATTATTTTAGGGAAAACAATAATAACGAAAATAATATATTTGGTAAATATTAATTCGCCTAAATTAAAGAATTAATTGGTCTGATCTCATCATACTCCATATTATGGAGTGACGTATTTCCTATATTATTGCAATCGTTTGCTCGTAAAACCGTATAACAATAAATTAACAATTCAATAAGTGATTTCAAATTAAAGAAAAGATTTTAGGGAAAGTGTAAGATTTTATTGGCAATTTTATCCATTTTAATGTAATCTCTTCTCATCCTATACAACAGTAGAGGTGCGGTCATTATAAGTATTTTCCTGGAGTGGATAGCGTTGAAGGGAAAGGAAAGGAATGATTGCCGAAATCGAATAGGCGTCATCTTATTCGGTTGGTTACGTCTTCGAAAGGAACGTGACTGTCATAGTTTTTGTGTATTAACTATGGAGCGCTACGGTTCGGTCTGGTCATAATTGTGTCTTTTCTTGCCGTTGTCTCCATTAAATTATTAGGTATAACTTAATGGAACTAGTCGATTATTCTTCATCTATTTATTCAATTATACCCGCATTACTTGCAATTGTTTTAGCAATTGCAACGCGTCGGGTTTTGGTGTCCCTCAGTGCTGGGATTATTGTCGGTGCGTTAATGTTGGTTGATTTCAACCCATTGAATGCGCTCATTTATTTAAAAGATAATGTTGTTGCATTAGTTTATAGTAGCGAAGAAGGCATGAATTCAAATATGAATATCGTGTTTTTCTTAGTGTTACTTGGCGTATTGACCGCACTTTTAACAGTGTCAGGCAGCAACCGTGCGTTTGCTGAATGGGCACAAAATAAAATTAAAGGTCGTCGCGGTGCGAAATTATTAGCGGCATCTTTAGTGTTTGTGACATTTATCGATGATTACTTCCACAGTCTTGCTGTAGGTGCGATTGCACGTCCAGTTACTGATCGTTTCAAAGTTTCTCGTGCAAAATTAGCGTACATTCTTGATTCTACTGCTGCACCAATGTGTGTCATGATGCCGGTATCAAGCTGGGGGGCATACATTATTACTCTCGTAGCAGGTTTATTGGCGACATATTCTATTACCTCTTATACACCAATGGGTGCATTCGTTGCTATGAGTTCAATGAACTACTATGCGATCTTCTCATTATTGATGGTATTCTTTGTGGCTTATTTCTCATTTGATATTGCATCAATGGCACGTCATGAAAAATTAGCGATGGAGCGCGATTATAAAGAAGAAGTCATTGAAGGTGTGAAAGGTAAAGTTCGCAACTTAATTTTACCGATTTTAGTCTTAATTACCGTCACAGTTTTTATGATGATTCATACGGGGAGTGAAGCCTTAGCAGCAGATGGAAAACCATTTAGCCTCTTAGGTGCATTTGAAAATACAACCGTTGGTATTTCACTAGTGGTTGGTGGTTCAAGTGCGGTTGCGATGTCAACATTATTGATTATTCTTGAGCGCCAAGTTTCTTTACCAGAATACGGAAAAGCATGGATTGCCGGCATTAAATCGATGTTAGGTGCAATTGCTATTCTGTTCTTTGCGTGGACAATCAATAAAGTGGTTGGGGATGCACAAACCGGTAAATACTTATCCTCTTTAGTGAGTGGCAGTATTCCAGTTCAATTTTTACCTGTAATTTTATTTATCCTTGGTTCAGCAATGGCATTCTCAACCGGGACAAGCTGGGGTACATTTGGCATTATGTTACCAATCGCAGCTGCAATGGCGACCAACTCTGCTCCAGAGTTATTACTTCCTTGCCTATCTGCCGTCATGGCTGGCGCGGTATGTGGCGACCACTGTTCACCGGTTTCGGATACAACGATTCTGTCGTCAACTGGCGCAAAATGTAACCACATGGATCATGTCACCACACAATTACCTTATGCAGCAACTGTTGCGACAGCAAGCGCTGTAGGCTACATTGTAGTAGGCTTCACAGAATCAGGTTTAGCTGGATTTGTGGCAACTGCGGTTGTTTTAGTGGCTTTAGTGTTTATTGTGAAAAAACGTTAAGCATAAACGTGAAAAAGAAAGGGCGTACTGTGTGGTACGCCCTTTTTATATTTATTGTAAAAATTAGAGTAATGGACTAAACAAGAAAAATAACCGCTCGATGATTCGATGATAGAAAGGACGATTGATCCATTCTTGCATATCGAGAGCGGAAGAATTCGCTAAATAATTCTCATGGAGTGTGGCCACTTCATTGGCAAAATTACGATCTTCTACGGCAACAGTGATTTCAAAGTTAAGCAGGAAACTGCGTAAATCCATATTTACCGTACCAACGAGTACAAGCTTGTTATCGATTAACACACTTTTTGTATGGAGAAGTCCTGCTTCAAAATGATAAATTTTGACACCCGCTTCGAGTAAATCATCAAAGAACGTTCGACTCGCCCAACGAACCATCAAGGAATCATTGTTTTTAGGTAAAATAAGCGTGATATCAACGCCACGGAATGCGGCAATACGTAATGCTTCAGCAATATTGTGACTTGGCACAAAGTAAGGTGATGTGATCACAATGCTTTCTCTTGCTGCATAAATAACCGTTGCAAGAGATTGCGCAATTAAATCATCTGGGAACGCGGGACCACTCGCAATGACTTGCACTGAATGGGTGTCATTATCGTCAATTTCAATAAGGGGACAATTTGGTAATAACAGGGGTAATTCTTCTGTCGTTTCAATTTCCCAATCCCAAGCATGTAAGCTGTTTAAAATTGGTGAAACAGGGCCGTTGATTCTCACCATCACGTCTATCCAATTGCCTACGTTGCTATCTTGTTTGAAGAAATTTGGGTCCACCATATTCATACTGCCTGTGTAGGCAATTTGATTATCAATGATGATGATTTTACGATGTTGGCGTAAATCAATTCGGCTGAAGAACATCCGGAATAAATTTACATGAAGCGCCTCAGTAATTTCAATGCCTTTCGCTCGCATTTCTTTACAAATCGGGCTTTTCAAAAAAGCATGACTGCCAACGGAATCGAGTAAAAGGCAAACTTTAACCCCGCGTTGTACGGCTTCTTCTAAGGCTTGTCTCACCTCATCAATTAATCCATCATTACTCCAAATATAAAACACCATATTAATGGAGTGGCGAGCTTGTTGAATATCACGGATGATACTTCGAATAATGCTTTCTGGAGTATCGAGAATATGTAATTCATTACCGCGAATATTCGGAATACCTAAGCGGTGGTGGACTAGTTTAAATAAAGCACGATAACGAGGATCCTGGGAATGCGCAACCAGATCTTTTTGCCCAGACAGCTGCTGAAGCCATTGTATATATTTAGGTTTTAATGATTGAAATACTTTGGCTCGGCGAGTACCGAGTTTAATCTCACCAAAAATTAAATAAGCAATAACGCCAATCAGTGGCACAAGGTAGATAATCATCAGCCATGACAACGTAGCAGAAACCGCTTGTTTTTTGACGAGTAAACGCAATGTGACAGAAATAACTGCCACCCAAATTAACACGGGAATAATATAAACCAGTATAATATGTTCAAAACTCATTAATTTTTGACCGCACTTATGAAATTAGACATTGTTTATCAGACGGATGATTTTATCATTATTTATAAGCCTTGTGGGCTAAGTGTGCATAAAGATCAAAGTAAAATTGGTTTAACCACTTTGCTTGCCAGGCAGCTTAATGTGCCACAAGTCTGGCTTGTACATCGATTAGATAAAGTGACATCAGGTTTACTTATTTTGGCACTAAATGCCGAAAGTGCGGCTGAATTTTTCCGACTTTTTTCTGAACACCATATCCAAAAGACTTACCTTGCTCTCAGCAATCAAAAGCCCAAAAAGAAACAAGGACTGATTGTCGGCGATATGCAAAAGTCTCGTAATGGGGCTTGGAAACTTTGCCAATCGAAAGAAAATCCCGCAATTACGCGTTTTGAAAGTGTAAGTTGCGAGCCCAATTTACGGTTATTTATTTTAAAACCACAAACCGGTAAAACCCATCAATTGCGTGTGGCAATGAAAAGCTTAGGGAGTCCGATTTTAGGTGATGCGCTTTATGGTAAAAACACTGAAAATATTGACCGCACTTATTTGCATGCTGCAAGATTGCAATTTGAATTTAAAGGTCAGTCATTTGATGTGTTTAGCCCACCGAAAGAAGGGGAGTGGTGGCATCGTCAAGGTGTCATGTCTCAGATTCAAAAATTTAGCTCAATACTAGCGGAGTCAACTGAACAGGAAAAGTGCGGTTAAGATTTCAATTATTTTGTATAATAGACCCAATTTTTCACATTAGGAACAAAAATGAAATTTATCTCTTTTAATATTAATGGCTTACGTGCACGTCCTCATCAACTTGAAGCAATTATTGAAAAATACCAACCGGATGTGATTGGTTTACAAGAAATCAAAGTGGCCGATGAGGATTTTCCTTATGCGATTACTGAAAATCTAGGCTATCACGTTTTTCACCATGGGCAAAAAGGGCATTACGGTGTAGCACTGTTAACCAAACAAGAACCAAAAGCGGTGCGTCGTGGTTTTCCAACAGATAATGAAGATGCGCAAAAACGCATTATTATGGCGGATTTAGAAACGCCATTTGGTTTATTAACGGTAATTAATGGCTATTTCCCACAGGGCGAAAGTCGTGCACATGAAACCAAGTTTCCGGCAAAAGAAAAATTTTATGCGGATCTTCAACGCTATTTAGAACAAGATCATGATAAAGCTAATCCAGTTTTAATTATGGGTGATATGAATATTAGCCCAAGCGATTTAGATATTGGCATTGGCGATGAAAATCGTAAACGTTGGTTGCGTACTGGCAAATGTTCATTCTTACCCGAAGAGCGTGAATGGTATCAACGCTTATACGATTATGGTTTAGAAGATACGTTCCGTAAATTAAACCCAACAGTCAATGACAAGTTCTCGTGGTTTGATTATCGCTCAAAAGGTTTCGATGACAACCGTGGATTACGTATCGATCATATTTTAGTGAACCGTCAATTAGCAGAGCGTTGCGTTGATGTCGGTATTGCATTGGATATTCGTGCGATGGAAAAACCGTCCGATCACGCACCAATATGGGCAGAGTTTAAATAGGAAAGCAGCATGGATATGGCAAATTGGCAGAATTACCGTTCACAAGTGAATGGAATGCCTGCCGTGTTTACCGCAAATATTGAGGATTTAGATGTTTATCATGGTAAACATCTTAGTAAAGTTGTGCAATTTACCGTGCCTTATCAGGGAGATGAGGATGGTTTGCCGAATGAAGACGAATATGAAAAATTAATTAATCGTCTTTTTAAAACCCTTGCACAATTGACCGCACTTCCAAATGTTTTCTTTGCAGGGCACTTTATTTGCAACCATCAGGCAAAAATGCATTTCTATTGTGAACACGATGCTTTGCTTAAAGAAACCCTTCAACAACTCGATTTTGTCTCAGAAATCAATGTGCAGGATGATCCCAATTGGGATACCTATTTCGATTTCTTATTGGCTTCACCATTGGAAATGAAATTAAATGCGACGGAAGAGATTTTGAGTATGCTGAATAGCAAAGGGCGTAATTTAAGTGATACTTATTTGATTGAGCATACTTTCCATTTTGATGAAGAAGAAAAAATGTTCCCCTTTATGGATGAACTAACACTTGGAAAAGTATCTTTCAATACCTTGAAATATTCTAGTCAAGCTATTCAAACTGAAGAAGATGAAACGCCTTACTTTATGGTGAAATTGGAGCAAGAGCTTTCATTAGACAGTAATGAGATCTTCGAGTGGGTAGAGCGCTTTGAAAAATTAGCTATGGAGTTTTCAGGCGACTATATTGGCTGGGAATGTGATAATTTAATGGATGACAGATCATCATTAAATTAGCCAGATAATTCATTAAATTAGCCAGATAATTCATTAAATCAGTATAGATTAGATAAAAATAAAGCCCATCAACACGATGGGCTTAAATTCTTTTGGCTACAAATTTAGGATTCGTAAAAGGAGACAAACGAAAGCTAAACCAAAAGAGAAATTTGGCTCCTCCTGCGGGACTCGAACCTGCGACATATGGATTAACAGTCCACCGTTCTACCGACTGAACTAAGGAGGAATAAATTTGGTATCACAAAGAATAGGCGCGCATTTTAATGAGCGACCTGTCGCTTGTCAATACTCAAAATGAAAAAAATCACAAAAAAATTTACCATTTTTGCTATCCACAAAGCCTGTGGATAACTTTGTGGATTGTTTTTGTTTAAAATGGTCAACCACTGGTGCAGACTGGCTTTGTCTCAAATTGTTCATCTATTAGCCATTCGTTGATAATTGTTTAAATATCAATATGTTATATAAAGTCCAGCAAAAAAAATAAAATATTTTTTAATTTTGAAGTGTTTAAGACTTGACACGCCTAAGTGTGTGTAAAACTTGGATTTTTATCGCTCAATTTGGAGTAATAAATGTGCTAAAATAGCTCCACTTCTAAAATACCTAAAAAATTGACCGCACTTATGGCAGAGAAAATTAATACTAAGCCTTTTATCCTTCATTCCGATTTTAAACCTTCCGGTGATCAACCCCAAGCAATCGAAAAATTAGTCGAAAATTTAGAGGATGGTTTGGCGCATCAAACCCTTCTCGGGGTAACGGGATCGGGTAAAACCTTTACTATTGCAAATGTTATTGCGACATTAAATCGTCCCGCAATGTTACTTGCCCCCAATAAAACGCTTGCGGCTCAGCTTTATGCAGAAATGAAAGCGTTCTTTCCTGAAAACGCGGTGGAATATTTCGTCTCATACTATGATTATTATCAGCCGGAAGCTTATGTACCGAGTAGTGATACGTTTATTGAAAAAGATGCTTCTATTAATGATCAGATTGAACAGATGCGTCTTTCGGCTACCAAGTCGTTCTTAGAGCGTCGAGATACTATCGTAGTCGCATCTGTTTCGGCAATTTATGGTTTGGGAGACCCTGATAGCTATTTGCAAATGATGTTGCATTTACAACAAGGGGCAATTATCGATCAACGTCAGATTTTAGCGAAGTTGGCGGAATTACAATATACAAGAAACGATCAAGCTTTTCAGCGTGGTACATTCCGAGTGCGTGGCGAAGTGATTGATATTTTCCCTGCAGAATCTGACGATCGTGCGGTAAGAATTGAATTATTTGATGATGAAATTGAACGCTTAAGTTTATTTGATCCTTTAACGGGTACAAGTTTTGGCTCTGTTCCGCGTTTTACAGTGTATCCGAAAACCCACTATGTAACACCAAGAGAGCGTATTTTAGATGCCATTGAAAAAATCAAAGCGGAGCTTGTGCAACGCCGTGAATATTTCATCAAAGAGCATAAATTGTTGGAAGAGCAGCGTATTACCCAACGTACACAATTTGACATTGAGATGATGAATGAGCTCGGCTATTGCTCAGGCATCGAAAACTATTCACGCTATCTTTCTGGTCGAAATGAAGGCGAACCGCCTCCGACATTGTTTGATTATATGCCGTCTGATGCGATTTTGATTATTGATGAATCACACGTGACTGTACCGCAAATTGGTGGTATGTATCGTGGAGACCGTTCTCGTAAAGAAACCTTGGTGGAATATGGTTTCCGTTTGCCTTCTGCATTGGATAACCGTCCATTACGCTTTGAAGAGTTTGAGCGTTTAGCGCCACAGACGATTTACGTTTCCGCAACACCAGGCCCTTATGAGTTGGAAAAATCAGGCAGTGAAATTGTCGATCAGGTAGTACGTCCAACGGGCTTACTCGATCCGCAAATTGAAATTCGTCCAGTATCCATTCAAGTGGATGATTTGCTCTCCGAAGCGCGTCAAAGAGCGGATAAAAATGAACGTGTTTTAGTGACGACGCTGACGAAGAAAATGGCGGAAGATTTAACGGATTACTTAGACGAACACGGAATTCGTGTGCGTTATTTGCATTCAGATATTGATACCGTTGAGCGTGTAGAGATTATTCGTGATTTACGTTTAGGCGAATTTGATGTATTGGTTGGTATCAACTTGTTACGTGAGGGCTTAGATATTCCAGAGGTTTCTCTTGTAGCGATTTTAGATGCCGATAAAGAAGGTTTCTTGCGTTCTGAACGTTCCTTAATCCAAACCATCGGTCGTGCTGCTCGAAACTTAAATGGTAAAGCAATTTTGTATGCTGATAGCATCACTAAATCTATGGAAAAAGCCATTACCGAAACGAATCGCCGTCGTGAAAAACAAATGAAATACAATGAAGAGCATGGTATTGTTCCACAGGCATTGAATAAGAAAGTCGGCGAATTATTAGATATTGGTCAAGGTGCAAATCAAAAAGCGAAATCGAAACAGCGTGGAAAAACGGCAGCTGAACCGACCGCACTTTACAATGCACCTAAATCAGCCAAAGAATTCCAACAACAAATTAAGAAATTGGAACAACAAATGTATAAATTTGCTCAAGATCTTGAGTTTGAAAAAGCGGCCGCAGTACGCGATCAGCTTCATCAATTGAGAGAGCAGTTTATGGTATCTAATAATATTAATGAAGTAGGTAGAAGTTATTTATAATTAATAGCGATAGACCATTTTATGGTGGTGCTTATATCGTTGACTAGATTTTTATACTTCCATCAAAGTTAGTGTCAAAACCATCAGTATATTTATCTAAACTTAGTTCAAGTTTATTTTGGATTTCTCTAATCCAAAAAACAAAATTGAAGAAAATATGAGTGTTTTCAATATTTACCTCAAATATACCGTTGTCTTGATGCGAAATCTGTAATTGTTCTAATATAGAAATAAACTTATCTATGTTAGATCTTATGTCATCTATGTCGGCTTTTCTAAGTTCATTAATAAAATAAATTTCATCATTTATATTAATGATTGTAGGATAGTCTATTAACTCTTTATGCAGTAACTCTATCAACATATATTTTTTAGTCATGAGGTTGTAATCTGGCTAGTGTATTCATCATACCAAAATCAACCACACTTTTACCTTCTTAAATTTAAAAATTAAAACAAATTCTTGATTTACCATTGACTTTTTGACCTATAGCCCTTACTTTACGGATTGATGTTTCATCAACTTTATTCTTTGTAAAATAAGGAGCTTTTATGCAATCTCGCATTGTGGTTAATTCACAGGAAGAATCACTACTTAGCACACATAAAGTGCTACGTAATACCTATTTCTTATTGGGATTAACGATGGCATTTTCGGCGGTCGTTGCTTATATTTCGATGAGCTTAAACTTGCCTTATCCAAACCTTATCGTATTGCTCGTAGGTTTTTACGGTTTACTTTTTGTCACAAACCGATTGGCAAATAGTGCGTGGGGGATTTTGGCTGCATTCGCGTTTACAGGGTTTATGGGTTACACCATTGGGCCAATTTTAAATATGTATGTGGCGAGAGGAATGGAAGATTTGATTATGCTTGCTTTCGCAGGTACCGCTATCGTCTTCTTTGCATGTTCAGCTTATGTGCTAACAACGAAGAAAGATATGTCTTTCCTTTCTACCGCAATTTTCTCATTATTTATCGTGTTATTGTTAGGGATTGTGGCAAGCTTCTTCTTCCAAATCCCAGCACTAGCGGTCGGGATCAGTGCATTGTTTGTGGTGTTCTCAACAATGACAATCCTTTATGAAACCAGCAATATTATTCACGGTGGCGAAACAAACTATATTCGTGCAACGGTGAGTATTTATGTATCAATTTACAACTTGTTCATTAGCTTATTGAGATTACTTTCTATCTTCTCAAGCGATGACTAGTCAGTATTAAATTTAAAGACGCCCCTTATTAGGGGCGTTTTTTGTTTTGAACTAATTTTCTGAAGAGAAGTCTTAGCATGCAGGTTCGCTACTTGAACCTATTGATAATAAAACAGGAGTTTTTATGAAATCTTTAAAATCACTTTTAACATTAACATCTCTTGCATTAGCCGTATCTGGTTCTGCATTAGCAACGAATACATCTGTATTGCCAACAAAAGAAGATGTTGTAACAAATTCAAAATCAATGGTTGAAAGCACAAAAGCTGACGTGAAAAATGCGGCAAATGATAAGCTTAAATCAATGACAGATAGTGCAAGTTCAACAAAATCAACTGCATTAGATAAAGTAAAAGAGGCTAAAGAAAAAGCGACATCTGCAAAAGATGCAATGAAAGATAAAGCAACTTCTGCAAAAGATGCGGTAAAAGAGAAAGCATCAGCGTTAAAAGAAAAAGCGACTGAGAGTAATCAACCCTCAATTAAAGATAAAGCTACTGAAAAATTAAATTCAGTCAAAGAGAGTGCAAAAGAGAAAATGTCTGATGCAAAAACAAAAGCAGCAGATAAAGTAAAAGAAGTGAAAGAAAAAGCGGCTTCTACAAAAGATGCAGCCAAAGAGAAAGTCGCTTCTTCTGCAAAAGTGAATGTCAATAAAGCAGATGCTGAAACCTTACAAAAACTTTCTGGTATCGGTGAGAAAAAAGCACAAGCGATCATTGATTACCGTAACAAAGTGGGCAAAATCAAAAACGCTGCTGAACTTTCAAATATTGATGGTATCGGTGAAGCCACAATTGAGAAAATCACACCATTCTTAAGTTTCTAAGAAAACATAGATAAAACAGACCGCACTTTATGTGCGGTTTTTTTATTGAAGTAGATCACAAAATTGTAACAAAGTGTGATTTGGAGGATTATTTCTTTTTGTATCCTATGTATAATGTGCGGATAACATCATGTAATACAAGGGGTAGATATGCAGCATTATAATGCCTTTGATGAATGGTTGGCTTCAACTGCTTTAGGTGGGGCGAATCAATCGTATATTGAAGAGTTATACGAAAGTTATTTAGAAGATCCATCGTCAGTTGATGAAAGCTGGCGAGCCACATTTGATGCATTGCCAAAAACAACCGCAGCAGAGCAACCACATTCACCAGTGCGCGATTATTTCCGTCGTTTAGCAAGAGAAAATACAACAGAAGCCGTGACGGTTATCGATCCAGAAGCCAGTGCAAAATTAGTCAAAGTCCTCCAATTTATCAATGCTTATCGCTTCCGCGGTCATTTAGAAGCAAAACTAGACCCAATCAATTATTATCGTTGGAAAGTCTCCACCGTACCTGAATTGGATTACCGTTATCACGGTTTTACCGAACAGGATCTCAATGAAACCTTCAATATTAATCACTATGTCTATCATCGCGATAACATCAAATTAGGTGATTTAGCTAAAATGCTGAAAGAGACCTATTGTGGTTCAATTGGTCTTGAGTTTATGCATGTTCAAGATATGGAGCAGAAAAGTTGGCTACAAAGCAAATTAGAAAGCCAATTAAATAAACCGCTCTTTACCAAAGAAGAAAAAATTAATTTATTAAGTGAATTGACCGCTGCAGATGGCTTAGAACGTTATCTTGGTGCGAAATTCCCGGGGGCAAAACGTTTCTCTTTAGAGGGAAGTGATGCCTTTATTCCATTGATGAAAGAAATTATTCGTCATGCGAGCAAACAAGGCGTAAAAGATGTGGTGTTTGGTATGGCACACCGTGGTCGTTTAAACATGTTAGTAAACGTGCTCGGTAAGAAACCAGAAGATCTTTTCGATGAGTTTGCAGGTAAACATTCAGGCGAGCGTACAGGTGACGTGAAATACCACCAAGGTTTCTCTTCTGACTTCGCGGTCGGTGATCGTCGCGTGCATTTAACCCTTGCATTTAACCCTTCACACTTAGAAATTGTCAGCCCAGTAGTGATTGGTGCGGTACGTTCTCGTCAAACCAAAAAGAATGATACAGAACGTAATCAAGTATTAGCGGTTACTGTTCATGGGGATTCAGCGGTAGCGGGACAAGGTGTTGTACAAGAAACCTTGAATATGTCTAATGCACGTGGTTATACCGTTGGTGGAACAATCCGTATTGTGATTAATAACCAAATTGGTTTTACCACCTCTAACCCAAATGACACCCGCTCAACAGAATATTGTACTGATATCGCAAAAATGATTCAGGCACCGATTATTCATGTGAATGGTGATGATCCTGAAGCAGTCGCTTTTGCCGCGAGAATGGCGGTGGAATATCGTAATTTATTCAAACGCGATATTTTCATTGATCTGATTTCTTATCGTCGTCATGGTCATAATGAGGCTGATGAGCCATTAGCCACTCAGCCAATGATGTATAGCATCATCAAAAAACATCCAACGCCACGTAAAGTCTATGCAGATCGTTTAATTGCTGAAGGGGTGATTACCGAAGAAGACGCTATTGAAATGATGAATCTTTATCGTGATGCCTTAGATAATGGCGATCGCGTAGTGAAAGAATGGCGAGAAATGGATACCGCCCAAATGGACTGGTTGCAATATCTCAACTATGACTGGACATCCCCTTACGAAAGTAAATTCCCACAAGAACGTTTCCAAACTTTAGCGGAGCGTGTTAGTGAATATCCAGAAACCTTACGTGCTCATCCTCGTGTCGAAAAAATCTATGCTGATCGCCGTGAAATGGCAAAAGGCGAGAAATTGTTCGATTGGGGTATGGCGGAAACTATGGCATACGCAACCTTATTAGATGAAGGCGCTAATGTTCGTTTATCGGGTGAAGATGCAGGACGTGGTACGTTCTTCCACCGTCATGCAGTTGTGCATAACCAAAATGACGGGACAGGCTATGTGCCATTAACACATTTACATGCCAACCAAGGTCGTTTTGAGGTGTGGGATTCTGTATTATCCGAAGAAGCCGTATTGGCTTTTGAATATGGCTATGCCACAACAGATCCAAAAACATTAACCATTTGGGAAGCGCAATTTGGTGACTTCGCAAACGGTGCACAAATCGTGATTGACCAATTTATCAGTTCAGGCGAACAAAAATGGGGCAGAATGTGTGGTTTGGTGATGTTATTACCACATGG
>CABSXY010000018.1 GCA_902481695.1 uncultured Haemophilus sp.
GTGAAAAATACAATTTAAGTTCAGCTCGTATTGTTGGTAACCTAGGTGGTATGGCTAATGAGTTACAACCATTATTGCGCGATCTTCACTTAAACGAAACATTCAGACGTTCAGATGTGCAATACGTAGAAAGCTTAATTAAAGATAAATTAGGTGAACGTGGTTACGGTAGTGCAACGGTTAATACTGTACCAACTTTTGATGATGCGAATAAAACATTAGCATTAACCTTTGTGGTTGATGCAGGACGTCGTTTATCTGTACGTCAAGTTCGCTTTGAAGGTAATACCGTTTCTGCAGATAGTACATTGCGTCAAGAAATGCGTCAGCAAGAAGGTACGTGGTATAACTCTCAATTAGTTGAGCTAGGTAAAGTACGTTTAGATAGAACAGGTTTCTTTGAGAGCGTAGAAAATCGTGTTGAACCAATCCAAGGTTCTAATGATGAAGTCGATGTCGTATATAAAGTAAGAGAACGTAATACTGGTAGCATTAACTTTGGTATTGGTTACGGTACAGAAAGTGGTATCAGCTATCAAGCAAGTGTGAAACAAGACAACTTCTTGGGAACAGGTGCGGCGGTAAGTTTAGCGGGTACACGTAATGACTACGGTACAAGTGTAAACTTAGGTTATACAGAACCATACTTTACAAAAGATGGCGTAAGTTTAGGTGGAAACGTATTCTATGAAACTTACGATAACTCGAAAAGTGATACTTCATCAACCTATAAACGTACCACTTATGGCGGTAACATGACATTAGGATTCCCAGTTAATGAGAATAACTCATATTACGTGGGATTAGGTTATACTTATAATAAAATCAGTAACTTCGCGTATGAATACAACCGTGATTTATACATGAAGTCAATGAATTTGACTGGAAACTCAATCAAAACTAATGATTTTGATTTCTCATTTGGTTGGAACTACAACAGCCTAAATCGTGGCTATTTCCCAACTAAAGGGGTAAAAGCAAATCTAGGTGGTCGTGTAACCATTCCAGGATCTGACAATAAATATTATAAATTAAGTGCTGATCTTCAAGGTTTCTACCCATTAGATCGTGATCATCGCTGGGTGTTATCAGGAAAAGCAACTGCTTCTTATGCAAATGGCTTAGGTGGTAAACGTGTACCGTTCTATCAACTTTATACGGCGGGTGGTATCGGTTCATTACGTGGTTTTGCTTATGGTGCAGTAGGTCCTAATGCGATTTATCAAGACAAATATGGTCAATGGTATCAAAGCACTGATGTCGTTGGTGGTAATGCGATGGCTACAGCAAGTGTGGAACTTATTGTTCCAACTCCATTTGTTGGAGATAAAAGCCAAAATAGTGTAAGAACCTCACTTTTCGTTGATGCAGCGAGCGTTTGGAATACAAAATGGAAATCAGATAAAGAAGGCTTAAAATCATCTCCGATTTATGCAACATTACCTGATTACAGCAAAGCAGGTCGAATCCGTGCTTCAACTGGTATTGCTTTCCAATGGCAATCACCAATCGGACCATTGGTATTCTCTTACGCGAAACCAATCAAAAAATATGAAAATGATGATGTAGAACAATTCCAATTTAGTATTGGTGGTTCTTTCTAATAAATTGAACTTTTATATTCTATTTAAGTCAAAATCTTTGTTCTGTGTCAGTGAGTTAGCTGACACAGAAAAATTTACTAAACTAATTTAAGGAAATTCAAATATGAAAAACGTAGTAAAAGTTACCGCACTTTCTTTAGGTCTTGCACTTGCATCAGGTTTTGCTGCTGCAGATGAAAATATCGCATTCATCAACGCGGGTTACTTATTCCAAAATCACCCAGATCGCCAAGCTGTAGCTGATAAATTAGATGCTGAATTTAAACCAATGGCAGATAAACTTGCTGCAAGCAAAAAAGAAATTGATGATAAAATTGTAGCATCTCGTAAAAAAGTAGAAGCAAAAATTGCTGCTTTACAAAAAGATGCACCTCGTTTACGTCAAGCTGAAATTCAAAAACGCCAAGACGAAATCACTAAATTTGGTTCAGATGAAGAAGCAGCATTAAATAAATTAATGGAAGAGCAAGATAAAAAAGTGGCAGAGTTCCAAGAGTTAAACGAAAAACGTCAAACTGAAGAGCGTGGTAAATTATTAGAAAGCATTCAAGTTGCAACGAATAACTTGGCAAAAGCAAAAGGTTATACTTATGTTTTAGATGCTAACTCTGTCGTATTTGCAGTAGATGGTAAAGATATTACTGAAGAAGTATTAAAATCTATTCCAGCAACTGAAAAAGCAGCTCCAGCAAAAACTGAAGAGAAAAAATAATAGGTTCTCATAATGCAAAAATCCTATTCTTTACAGGAATTAGCAGCAAAAGTCGGCGGTACCCCTCGCGGTAACGCCGACGTTGTCGTTAATAATATTGCCGCATTGTCAAAAGCAGAACCTAACCAGCTTACGTTTATTTCTAATGCAAAATTCCGTCCTTTATTAGCGGAATCTAAAGCAGGTATTCTTGTCGTGTCAGAAGCGGATGTGGAATTTTGCTCACCTGAAAGTAATTTACTTATCGTTAAAGATCCTTATGTTGCTTATGCAGTATTAGCTCAATATATGGATACTACCCCGAAAGCGGCTCAAAATATCCACCCAAGTGCGGTTATTTCTGAAAAAGCTTCAATTGGTGAAAATGTATCAATTGGTGCAAATGCCGTTATTGAAGAAGGTGTTGTATTAGGCGATAACGTGATTATTGGCGCAGGTTGTTTTGTAGGTAAATTCACAAAAATTGGCGCGGGTACACAGCTTTGGGCAAACGTAAGCGTTTATCATGAAGTAGAAATTGGACAAAATTGCTTAATTCAATCAGGCGCTGTCATTGGTAGTGATGGCTTTGGCTATGCGAATGATCGTGGTCGCTGGGTGAAAATTCCACAAGTAGGACAAGTGATTATTGGTAATAATGTCGAAATCGGTGCTTGTACCTGTATTGACCGTGGTGCCTTAGATGCGACAGTCATTGAAGATAACGTCATTATTGATAACCTTTGTCAAATTGCGCATAACGTTCATATCGGCACGGGTACAGCAGTCGCTGGCGGTGTCATTATGGCGGGTAGTCTAAAAGTGGGTCGTTATTGTTTAATTGGCGGAGCAAGTGTGATTAATGGTCACATGGAAATCTGCGATAAAGTCACAGTGACTGGCATGGGGATGGTAATGCGTCCAATTACTGAACCAGGCGTTTACTCATCGGGTATCCCATTACAAACCAATAAAGAGTGGCGAAAAACAGCCGCACTTACTTTGGGGATTGATGGTATGAATAAACGACTGAAAGCCCTTGAGAAAAAACTTGGCTAAGATTTTTAAAACGTACCCTAGGGTGCGTTTTATTTTTATACAGAAATATCGTATAATTCCAATGTTTTATTATTATTTATTTTAAAGGTATTAGACGTGTCAGAGAATCAAGTAAGTAAAGTAATTGAAGCAAAAGAAATTATGACCTTATTGCCACATCGTTATCCATTTTTATTAGTGGATCGTGTGTTAGACTACAAAGAAGGTGAATGGTTAAAAGCAATTAAAAATATTAGCGTAAACGAACCTTGTTTTACCGGTCATTTCCCTGGAGAGCCAATTTTACCAGGTGTATTAATTCTTGAAGCTTTGGCCCAATCAATGGGGATCCTTGCATTTAAAACCCATGAATTAAAAGGTGGCGAATTATTCTATTTCGCAGGTATTGATGAAGCGCGTTTCAAACGCCCAGTATTACCTGGAGATCAAATGGAATTGAACGTTCAAGTGATTAAAGAACGTCGTGGTATTACAGCATTCACGGGTATTGCAACTGTAAACGGTGAAGTAGCTTGTGAAGCCAAATTAATGTGTGCTCGTCGATAATTAAAGAAAATTAAGGGGTAAGTATGATCCACCCAAGTGCAAAAATTCACCCGACCGCGCTTGTTGCTGATGGCGCAGTTATTGGCGAAGACGTTGTTATCGGTCCTTTCTGTATTATTGAAGGGAGCGTTGAGATTAAAGCACGTACTGTTTTAAACTCTCACATTGTCGTGAAAGGCGATACCGTGATTGGTGAAGATAACCAGATTTATCAATTCGCCAGTATTGGTGAAGTCAACCAAGATTTAAAATATAAGGGCGAAGCAACGAAAACCGTTATTGGTAACGGCAACCTTATTCGTGAACATGTGACAATTCACCGCGGTACTATCCAAGGTGGTGGTGTAACACGTATTGGTAACAACAACTTATTGATGATCAATGTCCATGTTGCTCACGATTGCCAAATTAAAAATAACTGTATTTTGGCAAACAATGCAACCCTTGCAGGTCACGTTGAATTAGATGATTTTGTTATTGTAGGTGGTATGTCTGCGATCCATCAATTTGTGATCGTCGGTGCGCACGTAATGTTAGGTGGTGGCTCTATGGTTAGCCAAGATGTGCCGCCTTATGTGATGGCACAAGGTAACCATGCGCAACCTTTCGGTGTCAACCTTGAAGGATTAAAACGTCGTGGTTTTGATAAACCAACCATGCATGCTATCCGTAATGTTTATAAAATGATTTACCGCAGTGGTAAAACCCTTGAAGAAGTATTGCCAGAAATTGAACAAATTGCACAAACTGAATCTGCAATTAGTTTCTTTGTGGAGTTCTTCAAACGTTCTACTCGTGGCATTATTCGTTAATTAACGTTTCTTTTCTCGTTAAGAGAAAATGATGAATAACAAAGAGACCGCACTATGATTTGTTCAAAGTGCGGTCGTTTTTTAGGATAAATTTAATGATTAAAGAAAATCCGACTATTGCGATTATTGCCGGCGAGGTCTCTGGCGATATTCTTGGTGCAGGTCTCATTCAAGCGCTTAAACGCCACTATCCGCAAGCTAAATTCGTCGGGATTGGTGGCGAGCGAATGATTGCTCAAGGCTTTGAAAGCTTTTTTGATATGGAAGAGCTCTCTGTTATGGGGCTAGTAGAAGTTCTCAAACATTTGCCGCGATTGCTAAAAATTCGTCGCAGTATCATCGACCAACTCTCTGATATTAAACCTGATGTATTTATCGGTATTGATGCACCGGATTTCAATCTTACGGTTGAACTGAAATTAAAAGAAAAAGGGATTAAGACCATTCATTACGTGAGTCCATCTGTCTGGGCTTGGCGTCAAAATCGTATTTATAAAATTGCCAAAGCGACCCATCAAGTATTAGCCTTTCTTCCTTTTGAAAAAGCCTTTTATGATCGTTTTAATGTGCCTTGCCGTTTTATTGGCCATACCATGGCAGATGCGATTCCATTAAAACCAAATAGAACGGAAGCTTGCCAGATCTTAGGTATTGATGAAAAAGGACGTTATCTTGCCATTTTAGTGGGGAGTCGGGGTAGCGAAGTTGGGTTTCTGACAGAGCCATTTCTAAAAACCGCTTTATTATTAAAAGAAAAATATCCAGACTTGCAGTTTTTAGTCCCTTTGGTGAATGAAAAACGTCGCCAGCAATTTGAGGAAATAAAGGCTCAGATTGCACCTGATCTTGATATGCATCTCATTGATGGTAAAGCACGCCAAGTGATGATCGCTGCTGAGGCCACTTTACTTGCTTCAGGTACTGCTGCACTTGAAGCGATGTTATGTAAATCACCAATGGTGGTGGGCTATCGAATGAAACCGTTCACGTATTTCTTGGCAAAACGATTAGTCAAAACAAAATATATTTCATTACCTAATTTATTAGCAGATGAAATGCTGGTGCCAGAAATGATTCAAGAAGATTGCGAACCGCAAAAATTAGCAGAACAACTTTCTCAGTATTTGGGTGATGACGAAAGTGCGGTCAAATCTCGCAGTGTTTTAATTCAACGTTTTACTGAATTACATAAATTAATTCAATGTGATGCGGACAGCCAAGCCGCACAAGCTGTGATTGATTTATTGGAGCAAAAACATGACTGATTTTGTTTATCCTGAAGGTTATCAATTAGTTGCTGGGGTGGATGAAGTTGGACGGGGCCCTTTAGTGGGGGCAGTTGTCACGGCTGCGGTGATCTTAGATCCGAATAAGCCGATTGCTGGTTTGGCGGATTCTAAAAAACTCAGTGAGAAAAAACGTCTTGCACTCGCAGCAGAAATTAAAGAGAAAGCCTTAGCTTGGGCAATGGGACGAGCTGAGCCAGCTGAGATTGATGAATTAAATATTCTTCATGCCTCGATGTTAGCCATGGATCGAGCAGTAAAAGCCTTAGAAATTCAACCGCACTTTGTGTTGGTGGATGGCAATCGCATTCCGCCTAACCTTGGTTTACCAGCTCAAGCGGTAGTAAAAGGGGATTCACTTGTGGCGGAAATTAGTGCCGCCTCTATTTTGGCAAAAGTCGCACGGGATCAGGAAATGGAAGAATTAAATAAAAAACACCCTGAATATGCTTTTGCTCAACATAAAGGGTATCCGACCAAATTACACTTAGAAAAATTAGCGGAACTGGGTCCTTTACCAGAGTATCGTCGTAGTTTTTCACCCGTGAAGAAAGCATTAGGCATAGAAGAATAGTTAGAGTGAAAGGTCGTAAGATTAAAGGATAGAGTATGAACACCATTTTTGCTCATGCACTTTGGGTGAGCCCATTATTGTGGACATTAATGTTGCTTGGCGCAGCGATCATTTTATTTGTGCATAATAAAATTCGTATGGATGTGGTGGCATTATTGGTGATGCTTTCTTTTTATCTAAGTGGCATTCTCAGTATCCAGGAGATCTTAGTTGGCTTTAGCGATCCTAATATTATCCTTATTGCTTTACTCTTCATTGTGGGGGAAAGCTTGGTTCGGACAGGAATTGCTTATCGTGTGAGTGACGGCATCTTGAAAGTTGCGGGAAATAGTGAAGCTAAAGTGCTTATTTTACTGATGCTTTCAGTGGCTGGATTAGGTGCATTTATGAGTTCTACTGGCGTGGTTGCGGTGTTTATTCCTGTTGTGATTATGATTTGCCGTCAAATGAATATTTCCCCAAAACGATTAATGATGCCGTTAAGCGTAGCGGGATTAATCAGTGGGATGATGACGTTAATCGCGACAGCCCCTAACCTTGTGGTGAATGCGGAATTAGTGAAAGATACGAATCTTCGTCTTGAGTTTTTTGATTTCACTCCGATAGGATTGCTGATCTTAGTGTTGGGTATGGGCTATATGCTTATCGCTCGTCGATGGCTTTCTGATAATAGTGATGAAAGCAATCAAGATACGGCGCAGAGCTCCATGAATGAGTTAATTAATGAATATGGTTTGAAAGATCGTACCAAGCGTTTGGTGGTGAAAAACACGTCCCCTTTCGTGGGTAAAACCTTAGATCAACTTCATTTGCGTTCTAGTTACCAACTCAATGTGTTGGCAATTGAGCGCTGGAAACATTTCCGCCCAAGTTACATCATGCCTCTTGGCACCTCAGAGATAAAAGCAAAAGATATCCTCATGGTGGATCTGGAACGCTGTGATTTCAATTTTGATATGTTTTGCCAAGAGTTTCATTTAGAACCTGCCGAAATTAAATCCCAATCGTTTGATCAGCAAGCTCGTTCTATTGGGATGGCTGAGTTAATTATTGTGCCAAACTCAGCCTGTATTGGTAAAACGACTGCTGAGTTACAATTCCGCACGAAATATGGCTTGAATGTAGTTGGGATTAAGCGAGATGGAGTGGTGTTGAGTGATGCCTTTAAAGAAAAATATCGCTCAGGTGATTTGCTTTTAGTGATTGGTGATTGGCGACTTATTCAAGCGATGCGTGATCGTCGAAAAGATTTCCTTGTATTGAATTATCCGAAAGAAATGGAACGCGCTGTGCCAGCGCAACGTCAAGCACCACTTGCTTTACTGTCCATTTTAACCATGGTGGTATTAATGGTGTCAGGTGTCGTACCGAATGTTGTGGCAGCATTAATTGGTTGTTTAATGTTGGCTTATTTCCGCTGTGTGGATGCTAAAAGTGCTTATGACTCCATTCAATGGCCGAGCCTTATTTTGATTATCGGAATGATGCCATTTTCAACCGCACTTCAAAAAACAGGTGGGGTGGAGTTTGCGGTGAAATGGCTGACTCAAATCATTGATGGATGGGGAATGTATCCTGTATTGATTGTGCTCTTTGTTTTTTGTGCATTAGTCGGATTGTTCATTTCGAATACAGCCACTGCAATTTTAATGGCACCCATTGCGATATCTCTCGCAACACAGCTGAATGTGTCTCCCGTGCCATTTGCAATGGTTGTTGCAATTGCGGCTTCAGCTGCATTTATGACCCCAGTCTCTTCTCCGGTAAATACCATGGTGGTAGGACCCGGTGGCTATAAATTTGCTGATTTTATAAAAATTGGCGTACCTTTTACCTTAATTGTTATGTTGGTGACTGTTTTTATTGTGCCAACACTATTTCCATTTTAAATGAAAAGAGCGGTCAGTTTTGAGGTTAAATTTTTACTGCTGTCGTAATTTATAAAGCATTTGCATTATGTATTTGGAATAGAAAATGAATGTTTATTGCCTTGTCTTTGATGACTATGAAACGTTAGATTTAATGGGTTCTGTTGAGTTTTTAGCAAGAGTCCCTAATGTTAAGCTTCACTATGTATCCCAAGTTGGTGGATTAATTCGTAGTAAGCAAGGATTTTATATTGAAACAGAAAAGCTAGAACATTTATTACCTCATAGTGTGTTATTGGTTGTTGGTGGACAGGGAACTCGTCAGTTAGTAAACGATGAACAATTTATTAATCAGCTTGGTAAATGGATTGATGAGTCAGAGATTTGTCTCAGTGTTTGTACAGGTTCAGCATTATTGGCTTGTACGGGGCGATTAGATAGTTTAAAAGCGACTTCTAATAAAAAATCTTTTGAATGGGTAAAACAATGTCGCCCAGCTGTAAAATGGCAGCCCGTTGCAAGATGGGTGAAAGATGGCAAGTTTTACACTTCATCAGGCGTTTCTGCTGGTATGGATATGGTGCTTGGGTTTATTGCTGATTATTATGGCAGTGACTTGGCTCAAGACATTGCTAACCACACCGAATATCATTGGCAAAGTGAGCCTAGCCTCGATGATTTTGCTGGAATATACAGATAATAAGTAAAAGATTAAATTTTCTTTAATCTAAAAAAAGAGCGGTCAAAAATACAAAGAGTTTTGACCGTTATTTATATTAAAATTCCTGATGAATTTACTATACTATTGTTTTGTTTTTTGTTATGCTACCTTGTGTCATCCTGGATGATAAATAGTGATTATCTTTTATTTTTAACCGCTTAGTCGAGGAATTCCTTTATGAGAAAAGTAACGCTTTCTGCACTAGCTATAGCACTTGCTATGGGATTATCTGCTTGTTCATCGAGCCAAGAAGAGAGTTATGACCCATCTTCTAATAATGTTTCAACTTTCCAACCGAATAAATCTTCATCAGAGAATAATTCGGCAAACCAATCTTCATCAGAAAATGATTCAGCAAATCAAACAAACGAATCAAATAACCAAAACCAATCAACCCAACCTCACTTGACAATAATTGAAAGAGGACCGGCAAGTAAAGGGCACCCATCATCAGCGAAAGATTATGCTATTCCAACAACTGGTAAATTTAATGGTATTGCTTATGAATTTAGCAGCCGTTATGACAGTGACAAAATTGCGAATCCCAAAGTACATCAATTATCAACGGATAATATCTACGTGTTAAACATTAATGGTAAACGCATTGATATTGCACCAGAGGGTGTAAATCCAGCGTATACTTATGTGGATAAGGATGGAGAAATTCATTTAAGCACAGGGGCTTTTGTTAATGGTGTCGTTTTCCAAGACAGTATGCAAAATGGGATTTATCAAAACCAAAAAGATGGAAAAACCTACGTTTATATCCAAGGTGAACTTACTCCGACAGATAATATTCCGAAAACCGGCAAAGTGCGTTATCTTGGCATAAGTAGCTACCATGTGAATAATGATACACTACGTGAAGGTGCTCTTGATCATCTTTATGGCGCGCCTCCAAGATTTGGTATTGTAGGTGTTGATATGACGGCAAATTTTGAAGATAAAACGGTTGCTGGCCACCTAGTTCATGCCAGTGCAGCGAAGAATGATAATGTACTCGCTGAATTAGAGGGAACTATCTCTGGAAACCAATTCAGTGGTACAAAAAATGATACAAAACTGCAAGGCGCATTCTTTGGTGAAAATGCTAATGAAATGGGTGGCGTTTATATCAATGAGAAAGAAGGTTTTAGTGGTGCATTTAGTGCGAGACATGAATGGTAGTTAAGTGTCGTTAATCATGTTTTAATGAATGTTAATAAAAAAGAGCGGTCAAAATTGACCGCTCTTTTTATTTCTCAGCGAGATTATTTATTTAATTTCGCTTTGTAAGTTGGGTTCATTAAGTTTTCTACAGAAAGGATGTCATCCAATTGTTCTGCGGTTAATAAACCTTTTTCTAATACCACTTCGCGTACACCTTTACCGGTTTGAGCACAGATTTTACCCACTAAGTCGCCATTATGGTGACCGATAAATGGATTTAAGTAAGTCACGATACCGATTGAGTTAAATACGTAGTTTTCACAAATTTCTTTGTTTACAGTAATACCGTCTACACATTTATCGCGTAAGTTCACGCAAGCATTGGTTAAGATGTCGATAGATTCAAACATTGCTTGACCAATCACTGGTTCCATTACGTTTAATTGTAATTGACCCGCTTCAGATGCGAAAGTAACGGTAGTATCGTTACCAATTACTTTAAAGCATACTTGGTTTACAACCTCAGGAATAACAGGGTTTACTTTTGCAGGCATGATAGAAGAACCTGCTTGTAATTCAGGTAAGTTAATTTCTTTAATACCTGCACGTGGACCAGAAGAGAGTAAACGTAAGTCGTTACATACTTTAGATAGTTTTACTGCGGTACGTTTTAATGCACCATGAACCATGACATAAGCACCACAGTCAGATGTTGCTTCGATTAAGTTTTCAGCTGGTACGCAAGGTAATCCAGTTACCTCGGCAAGGTGTTTTACTACTAATTCTGTATAACCTTGTGGTGTATTTAAACCAGTACCGATTGCTGTTGCACCAAGGTTGACTTCAAGGAGTAATACAGCGGTACGTTTTAAGTTACGTACTTCTTCTTCAAGTAATACGGCAAAGGCTTTAAACTCTTGACCAACGGTCATAGGTACCGCATCTTGTAATTGGGTACGGCCCATTTTTAAAATTTTAGCAAATTCTTTTGCTTTATTATCGAAACCATCATGTAAGTATTGGATTTTGTCGATAAGTTTTAAAATGCTGTTATATACCGCAATACGGAAACCGGTAGGATACGCATCGTTGGTAGATTGGCTAGCGTTCACGTGGTCCATTGGGTTAATAACATCATATTCACCTTTTTTATGACCAATTTTTTCAAGCGCGAGGTTAGCAACGACTTCGTTGGTATTCATATTGACAGAAGTACCCGCACCACCTTGATATACATCAGATGGGAATTGATCTAAGCATTTCCCCGTGGTAAGAATTTCATCACAAGCTGCCACAATCGCTTTTGCAATATCACTTGGAATTGCACCTAATTCACCATTCGCTAGGGCTGTTGCTTTTTTTACCATTACCATGCCGCAAACAAATTCCGGTACATCAGAAATGGTTACATTAGAAATATTGAAGTTTTCAACCGCTCTTAAGGTATGGATACCCCAGTATGCATCTGCTGGTACATCGCGTTCACCTAATAAATCCACTTCTTTTCTGTATTGAGTCATTTTAATCACCTTTCCTGGTTGTTAATTAATTTGAGTTAATTATAGGAATTTACATAGAAAATAAATTTGACGTGGATCACATTTCAAATAAGACGTATAAGAGATATTTTCATTTCTCGCATAAATTTTTTTAGGGTGAAATTTTTTTATTTATCCCCTTGAAACCGAAAAAGTTATCCCCACATTTAAAACACTTTATTTTAATAAGAAGGAAATTAATCATGAATATTCGTCCTTTACACGATCGTGTAATCATTAAACGTGAAGAAGTAGAAACTCGTTCAGCTGGCGGTATCGTATTAACCGGTTCAGCGGCGACTAAATCAACCCGTGCGAAAGTATTGGCAGTGGGTAAAGGTCGTATTTTGGAAAATGGTACCGTTCAACCTTTAGATGTAAAAGTTGGCGATACAGTCATTTTCAATGATGGTTATGGTGTGAAAAGTGAAAAAATCGATGGTGAAGAAGTGTTAATCATTTCTGAAAACGATATTTTGGCGATTGTGGAATAATTTAAATTAAGGAAAAAAGAAAATGGCAGCAAAAGACGTAAAATTTGGTAACGATGCACGCGTAAAAATGCTTAAAGGCGTGAATGTATTAGCCGATGCAGTAAAAGTGACCCTTGGCCCTAAAGGTCGTAATGTCATTTTAGATAAATCATTTGGCGCACCAACCATCACTAAAGATGGTGTATCTGTCGCACGTGAAATTGAACTAGAAGATAAATTTGAAAACATGGGTGCACAAATGGTGAAAGAGGTTGCCTCTAAAGCCAATGATGCAGCAGGTGACGGTACAACGACAGCAACAGTTCTTGCTCAAGCTATCGTAAATGAAGGCTTAAAGGCTGTGGCTGCGGGTATGAATCCAATGGATTTAAAACGTGGTATCGATAAAGCAGTAAGTGCGGTTGTTTCTGAGCTTAAAAATTTATCTAAACCTTGCGAAACCTCTAAAGAAATTGAGCAAGTAGGGACAATTTCTGCGAACTCAGACAGCATTGTGGGTCAATTAATTGCTCAAGCAATGGAAAAAGTGGGTAAAGAAGGCGTGATTACCGTAGAAGATGGTACAGGTCTTGACGATGAATTAGCAGTTGTGGAAGGGATGCAATTCGATCGTGGTTACTTATCACCTTACTTCATCAACAAACCAGAAACGGCAACTGTTGAATTAGATAACCCGTACATTCTTTTAGTAGATAAAAAAGTATCA
Organism: uncultured Haemophilus sp.; assembly: GCA_902481695.1. Classification (GTDB taxonomy): domain Bacteria; phylum Pseudomonadota; class Gammaproteobacteria; order Enterobacterales; family Pasteurellaceae; genus Haemophilus_D. The sequence goes on from CABSXY010000018.1 coordinate 13,049, forward strand.
AACATTCGCGAATTACTTCCAGTATTAGAAGGTGTCGCGAAAGCGGGCAAACCATTATTAATTATTGCTGAAGATATCGAAGGTGAAGCACTTGCAACTTTAGTGGTGAACACCATGCGTGGTATCGTGAAAGTTGCAGCAGTGAAAGCACCTGGTTTTGGTGATCGTCGTAAAGCAATGTTACAAGATATTGCGATCTTAACTGCAGGTACTGTGATTTCTGAAGAAGTCGGTATGGAACTTGAAAAAGCGACATTAGAAGATTTAGGTCAAGCAAAACGTGTTGTAATCAACAAAGACAATACCACGATTATCGATGGTGTGGGTGATGAAGCACAAATCAAAGGTCGCGTAGCGCAAATTCGTCAGCAAATCGAAGAATCAACGTCTGATTATGACAAAGAAAAACTTCAAGAGCGTGTGGCTAAACTTGCCGGCGGTGTCGCTGTAATCAAAGTTGGTGCAGCAACTGAAGTTGAAATGAAAGAGAAAAAAGATCGTGTGGATGATGCATTACACGCAACTCGTGCAGCAGTTGAAGAAGGTATCGTTGCTGGTGGTGGTGTTGCATTAGTTCGTGCTGCAACCAAAGTCGCGGCAACCTTAAAAGGTGATAACGAAGAACAAGATGTAGGTATCAAACTTGCATTACGTGCAATGGAAGCGCCACTTCGTCAAATCGTCACTAACGCGGGTGAAGAAGCATCTGTTGTGGCAAGTGCGGTTAAAAATGGCGAAGGTAACTTTGGTTATAACGCAGGTACTGAACAGTATGGCGATATGATCGAAATGGGTATTCTAGATCCAACTAAAGTAACTCGTTCAGCGTTACAATTCGCGGCTTCTGTAGCGGGCTTAATGATCACTACAGAATGTATGGTGACCGATCTTCCAAAAGATGATAAAGCCGATTTAGGTGCTGCTGGAATGGGCGGTATGGGAGGCATGGGCGGAATGATGTAATTCCCCTTTGCAAAAGAAAGTGCGATCGTTTTTCTTTATAGAAATGCGATCGCATTTTTATTTGTGTGGTGCTACACTTTAATGGTTTTCGATGATTTTATAGGTATAACAATGACAATTTCCCAAACTGAACTTAATCAACAACTCAAATCTGCCGGTATTGGTATTAATGCAACTGAATTACATGGCTTTTTGAGCGGCTTAATTTGTGGTGGACTGAAAGATCAAAGCTGGTTACCGCTTTTATATCAATTCAGTAACGATAACCACGCCTATCCAACCGCATTAATTCAGCCGATTACCGAAATCTATGAACAGATTGGTAAAACCTTAGGGGATGTAGAAGGATTTGATTTTGAATTAGGCTTAACCGAAGATGAGAGCGTGTTTGCACGTGCAGACAGTCTATCAGACTGGGCAAACCAATTTTTACTGGGTTTAGGGCTTGTTCAGACTGAATTGGGTAAAGAAAAAGGCGAAATTGGCGAAGCGGTAGATGATTTACAAGATATTTGTCAGCTTGGTTATGAAGAAGATGATGATGAAGAAGAGCTTGCTGAAGCATTAGAAGAAATTATTGAATATGTTCGCACCATTGCGATGTTGTTTTACACCCATTTCAACGATGATGCACAAGAAATAAAACCGATATTACATTAAAAGGAGCGAAACATGGATCTCGCATACATGGCGGCATTACCGCAAGAAGAATTTACAGAACGTCGTCAAAAAGTATTCGCACAAATGCAGCCAAATTCTGCTTTATTGCTATTTTCCGAAATTGAAAAACGTCGTAATAACGACTGCGATTTTCCTTTCCGTCAAGACAGTTACTTTTGGTATTTAACGGGTTTTAATGAGCCAAATGCCGCATTGTTATTAATTAAAACGGAAAATGTGGAAAAGACGGTTGTATTTCTTCGTCCGCGAGATCCTTTGCTTGAAACCTGGAATGGTCGTCGATTAGGCGTTGAGCGCGCACCGCAAAAACTCAATGTCGATGAAGCCTATTCTATCGATGATTTTAAATCTGAATTTCCAAAATTAACGGAAAAATTGACCGCACTTTATCATGTGGCCGATCGTCATCCTTGGGGAGATAAATTATTAGCTGAAAGTGCGGTGAAATTTTATGCTGTTTTTGATTGGCAGCCGATGTTAAGTGAAATGCGCTTAATCAAATCTCCAAACGAAATTCGCTTAATGCAGCAAGCGGGACAGATTACTGCGTTCGGACATATTAAAGCGATGCAAGTGACTCGCCCAAATCGTTTTGAATATGAAATTGAAAGCGAAATTCTGCATGAATTTAATCGTCATGGGGCAAGGTTCCCGTCTTACAATTCGATTATTGCCGGGGGCGATAATGCCTGTATTTTGCACTACACCGAAAATGATCAACCATTAAAAGATGGCGATCTTGTGTTGATTGATGCAGGTTGTGAATTTGCTATGTATGCAGGCGATATCACGCGTACGTTCCCTGTGAATGGTAAATTTACCGAGCCACAACGTGAGATTTATGAATTAGTGTTAAAAGCACAAAAACGTGCGATTGAGTTATTAGTGCCAGGTAATTCAATTAAACTGGCGAATGATGAAGTGATTCGTATTAAAACTCAAGGCTTGGTGGATTTAGGCATTCTGAAAGGGGATGTAGATAAGCTGATTGAAGAAAAAGCTTATCGTCAATTTTATATGCATGGTTTAGGCCATTGGCTTGGCTTGGATGTGCACGATGTTGGCCGCTATGATGATGATCGTAGCCGCAC
>CABSXY010000019.1 GCA_902481695.1 uncultured Haemophilus sp.
GCCTTCCGCATTACCGGATTTCATCATCGCTTGCATGGTTTGGGTTGGCGCATGAATGAGTTTATTCATTAATTTATAACTCAATTCTTGCAGAATTTTTTCAGCATTCTCACCTTGTTGAATTTGGTGTAAGGCTTTTTCGAGTAGTTCTTGGCGAGTATTCTCCGCCTCATCACGATAATGACGAATCAAATTGGAGAATTGATGAACCTTCAACCACTCAAAGAAATCCATGCATTCTTGTGTAATGATATCTTGCGCTTGCTCTGATGCTTGCTCACGTTGAGAAAGATTACGCTGGATAATATCTTGCAAATCATCCACAGTGTAATGATACACACTTTCTAATTCCGAGACATTTTCATCAATATCACGAGGCACGGCGATATCAACCATTAAAGTCGGTCTAAATTGGCGTGCTTTCTCCGCAATTTCAGCCATTGCTTTGGTGATTAAAACATTTGGACTGCCTGTTGAGCTGATAACAATATCAGCTTGATTTAGTGGTGTTTGCAACTCATCGAGAGAATATACTTCAATCGGCGTATTGGAGGCTAAAGTCTCTACCAACTGTTCAGCTCGAGATAAAGTGCGGTTAGCAATCATCAATTTTTTTACCCCGTGGCGTAATAAATGACGGCTTACCAATTCAATGGTTTCCCCTGCCCCAACAAGCAAAATTTGTAATTCACGTAAAGATTCAAAAATCTGGCGTGCCAAGCTACAAGCTGCATAGGCCACCGACACAGCGCTTTCACCAATATTGGTTTCAGTGCGCACACGTTTTGCTGTTGCAAAGGTTTTTTGGAACAAGCGAGAAAGCGTACTCGAAAGCGGAATATTTGCCGCTTGATAATAATCTTCACTGATTTGGAAAGCTTGTTTCACCTGTCCCAAAATTTGCGGCTCACCCAAAATTAATGAATCCAAACCACAGGCCACGCGCATTAAATGATTCGCTGCTTGTTGATTTTGATGTGTGTAAATACTTTTATTTAATTCATCTACAGAAAGCTGATGAATGTTAGCAAACCAATTTATACAGTTCGTTTGCCATTGCTTACACTCTTGGGGTGAAATTTGACGATGGTGAAGATAAATCTCTGTACGGTTACAGGTAGAAAGAATAACCGCACTTTCTGCCAAATCTTGTTGGTGAATTTGTTGTAAGGCAAGCTGCCGCTTTTCTTCAGAAAAAGCGACTTTCTCACGAACAGCGACAGAAGCTGTTTTATGATTAATGCCTAGAACAAGAAGGGTCATAAAAACCTAATAAAAACAACCGCACTTTTATGAACATGCGGCTTAAGTAGAAAGTAAAAGTTTCGCTATTTTAATGAATTGTTGAGAATTGAGCAAATTTCAAGAGAAAAAACTCAAGCAAATAACTAAAATGAGTTAAAACTTATCCTTAGCTAAGCGCCATTGTGTAAATTCGTCTAAATTTTTTGCTTGTAAAAACGGATTAATTTGTTTCTCTAATCCAATTGTTGTCGGCAAACTCGGTTTACCCTCTGCACGATAACGTTCCACTAAAACACGTTGATTTTCAACCGCACTTTTATCCGCCAATACGGTTTCCGCAAAAGCTAAATTACTCAGCGTATATTCATGAGCGGGGCAAACCACGGTTTCATTCGGTAATTGGTTAAAACACTGCATAGATTCAAACATTTGAGTAAAATCCCCTGTAAACACGCGTCCACAACCACCTGAAAATAGCGCATCGCCGCAAAATAGATGCCCATCCACCAAATAGCTGACATGCCCTGCCGTATGTCCACCACTTGGTAAAACCTCTATATGATAATGTGCCGTATCAATCACTCCACTATCCACGATATTGGTTGCCCCTTTGTCTGCGCATTCTGTTGGACCGAAAACTGGCACATTGGGATAATATTGCTTAAACGCCGCGACACCTTGTACATGATCATTGTGATTATGGGTTAATAACACCGCCTCTACGTCCAGCTTATTGGATTCTAAATACGGAATTAAACGGGTTATTTCTGGGATATCGATCACAATTACGGGGAAATTTTCTCGTCTATAAAGCCAAATATAGTTATCATTGAGTGCAGGAATAGGAACTAGCATAAATTACCTTATGAAAATAGGATTAACATTGAATTGGAAAGCCAAATGGCACAAACCTCTTCTTTCACCTGAAAGTTGGCAAGCGTTACCACAAGGTGAAGCCTATTGTAACGTATTAACACATTATTTTGCCCAATGGACACCAAAAATTTTAGGCTATCAAATTCTGAAAGTAGGTGCCTTAAGTGGAGAAATCGCCTTTGATTTACCTTTACGTCATCAAATTGTATTAGCTGAAAAAACAGCGTATTTTTCTACCGCACTTTTAAATGAAAGTGACAGTTTGATCCAAGCCTCACCATTAGCCTTGCCTTTTTTTGAAAAAGAAATGGATGCTTGTTTGTTGGCAAACACCTTAAACTTTGCGCAAGATCCTCACCAAATATTGCGTGAAGCACATCGCGTTTTAAAGGATGACGGCTGGATTTTTATCACGTTATTTAATCCAATGAGTCCATTGCTTTTCAAACCGAAGTTAGGTGAGTTTAAATTTCGACAATATGCTACTTGGCGAGTCATTGACTGGTTATCGTTATTAAATTTTGATGTGATTGCAGAAGAAAGACTATCTATAAAACAAGAAAAGACCACGCTCTGCTCTCCGCTCACGGTCATCGTTGCTCAAAAACGAACCTATCCATTAACACTGAATCCGGAGAAAGCTCGGTCAAAAATGCCGGCATTTTTAGAGCCGGCAGGTGCATTTAAAGAAATAAGAACAGAATAATTATTCTGAGACTTCTTTGATTACTGCAGAAGATGCGTTATTGATCACTGACTCAACGCCTTTTTCTGCTACAGCTTGAGAAGAATAATATTGGCTACGGCCAATTTCTTGGTGGTTAGCCGCTTTTAATACGAAATAAGGTTTGTCATTTTTCGCTACGCGATATTCAAAGTTTTTAGCATCCACGCCATTTTTTTGCACTGAAGCAATACCGTTTTCAGCTGATGCTTTAGTTTTATAAAGTTCGCTAGTTAAAATCACTTGTCCGTTTGCTGCTTTTAAGTTGAACATAAATTGTCCGTCTTTAGCCACTTTTAATTCATAAAATCCTTGAGCCATGATATCTCCCAATTGGTTGATTTGTTTATAATTTTACCCACGCAGAAAATGCCTTTCTACGCCAAGCTAATTTACCCTTAAAAATCTAGGAAAACAAGAGCAGAAGTGCATAAATTTTATACTTGATTAGCTCACTAAACTCCCCTATGATGCTGGGGCTTTTTATAACAGGAACAATTATGACCGAACAAACATTTATTCCCGGCAAAGATGCCGCACTTGAAGACAGTATTTCAAAATTTCAACAAAAATTGACCGCACTTGGTTTCAATATTGAAGAAGCCTCTTGGCTTAATCCTGTGCCAAATGTATGGTCGGTACACATTCGTGATAAAGATTGCCCACAATGTTTTTCTAACGGCAAAGGCGCAAGCAAAAAAGCCGCATTAGCGTCTGCATTAGGTGAATATTTCGAACGTCTTTCCACCAACTATTTCTTTGCGGATTTCTATTTGGGACAAGAAATTGCTAACGGTGATTTCGTTCATTACCCCACTGAAAAATGGTTTCCAATTGAAGACGATTCCCTTTTACCACAAGGGATTTTAGACGATTATTTATGGGATTATTTCGATCCTAACCAAGAACTAACGCCTGAATTACTCGTGGATCTGCAATCCGGCAATTACGATCGCGGTATTGTCGCGATGCCTTATGTGCGTCAATCTGATCAACAAACCGTCTATATTCCGCAAAGTATCATTGCGAATTTATATGTTTCTAATGGGATGTCAGCTGGCAATACAAAAAATGAAGCGCGTGTGCAAGGGCTTTCAGAAGTCTTTGAGCGCTATGTGAAAAATCGCATTATTGCAGAAGCGATCAGTCTTCCTGAAATTCCAAAATCCGTGATGGGTCGTTATCCATCTATTCAAGCTTCTATTGCAAAATTGGAGGAAGAAGGCTTCCCTATTTATGCCTTTGATGCCTCATTAGGTGGCAAATATCCTGTCATTTGCGTGGTATTGCTCAACCCAAATAACGGCACATGCTTCGCCTCTTTTGGTGCACATCCAAACTTCCAAGTGGCATTAGAGCGTACGGTAACGGAGCTTTTACAAGGTCGCAGCTTAAAAGATCTCGATGTATTCTCTCCTCCATCATTCAATAATGATGATGTGGCGGAGCATGCTAACCTTGAAACACACTTTATTGATTCTAGCGGTTTAATTTCTTGGGATTTATTCAAAAATACGCCAGATTATGAATTTGTAGATTGGGACTTCTCTGGTTCAACTCAAGAAGAATATGAAAACTTGATGTCAATCTTTAATACGGAAGAAAAAGAAGTCTATATCATGGATTACAACCATTTAGACGTTTACGCTTGCCGCATTATTGTGCCTGGCATGTCTGATATCTACCCAGCTGATGATCTCATTTATGCCAATAACAACATGGGTATGGACTGGCGTGAGATTTTATTGGATCTACTACACCATCATCATGATGCTGAAACTTATGAAGAATTATTAGCAGAATTAGATGAGCAAGATATTGACGATGCCACACGTGTTCGCGAATTTATCGGTATCGTGGCACCAAAAGCAAGCGGTTGGACAACATTACGTGTTGGTGAACTCAAATCCATGCTTTACTTAGCATTAGGTGAATTAGAATTAGCCTTAGATTGGGCTAACTGGACGATGAATATGAACAGCTCGGTATTTACACCAGAGCGTGCAAATTACTATCGTGCTTTAATCAGTATCATTGAATTGCATTTAGACAGTACTCGCGATCCACAGCAATATCGCACTGTATTTGAAAGAATGTATGGCAAAGAAGCCGTTCAACAAGCTTGGGCTGCAGTGACAGAAAAAGGTAATCCGTTCTATAACTTGCCAGCCAGTGATGAAACGCTTGAAAACTTCAAAGAACACCAGGCTTTACTTGGTGCCTATGCGAAATTACAAAAAGCCAAACGAGAAAATTGGAAATAGTCGATTTTCTCTCAATCATAAGGCGGACTTCATGTCTGCCTTATTTATTTCCGCATAAAAAAACGCTTTAAAATCAACCGCACTTTTCACACAAAAACGCTTAAATTTATGCTATAATTCGTCGCAATTTTTTGATCAAAAAAGGAATAAAAATGACGGATTCAATCCATTCCTCTATTACCCCAGTCAATATTGAAGAAGAACTCAAATCTTCTTACCTTGACTACGCCATGTCGGTGATTGTTGGGCGTGCTTTGCCCGACGTACGTGACGGTTTAAAACCGGTGCATCGACGTGTGCTTTTCTCCATGGATCAATCTGGCATCACTGCCGGCAAAAAATACGTAAAATCTGCCCGTGTGGTAGGTGATGTAATCGGTAAATATCACCCGCACGGTGATTTTGCGGTGTACTACACCATTGTGCGTATGGCACAGCCGTTCTCATTACGCTACATGTTGGTAGATGGGCAAGGTAACTTCGGTTCAATCGACGGTGACGCGCCAGCGGCAATGCGTTATACCGAAGTCCGTATGCAAAAAATCACCCAAGCGTTATTAACTGACTTGGATAAAGAAACCGTGAATTTCTCGCCAAACTACGATGGCGAATTAATGATTCCGGATGTATTACCAACCCGTATTCCGGCACTTTTAGCAAACGGTTCTTCTGGTATTGCGGTAGGGATGGCAACGAACATTCCACCACACAACTTAAATGAAGTTTTAGATGGCTGCTTGGCTTATATTGATAACGAAAACATCACCATTGATGAGTTAATGCAATATATCCCGGGCCCAGACTTCCCAACAGCGGCATTAATTAATGGCCGTAAAGGGATTGAAGAAGCTTATCGCACTGGTCGCGGCAAAGTGTATGTTCGCGCTCGTGCTAGCGTAGAAACCACAGATAAAGGCAAAGAACAAATCATTGTGACCGAATTGCCTTATCAAGTGAACAAAGCCAAATTAGTGGAAAAAATTGCTGAGCTTATCAAAGATAAAAAAATCGAAGGCATCAGCAATATTATCGACCTTTCTAACAAAGAAGGGATCCGCATTGAAATCGACATCAAACGTGATGCCGTAGGCGAAGTGGTATTAAATCACCTTTATGCTCTCACCCAAATGCAGGTGACTTTCGGGATCAACATGGTGGCTTTAGATCACGGTCAACCACGTTTATTCAACTTAAAACAAATCATTGAAGCCTTTGTGATGCACCGTCGCGAAGTGGTGATTCGCCGTTCTTTATTTGAATTGCGTAAAGCCCGCGAGCGTACCCATATTTTAGAAGGTTTAGCGGTTGCAACATCAAATATCGATGAAATCATCGACATCATCCGTCAATCGAAAGAGCGTAAAGAAGCGGCAGAAAAATTAATTTCTCGCCCTTGGAAACTGAATAACGAAATTTTAGGTTTGCTTGATGCGGCGGCACGTCCGGCTGAATTAGCGGCTGAATTTGGTATTAAAGGTTCGGATTACTATCTTTCTCCGGAACAAGTTGATGCAATCTTAGAACTTCGCTTGCACCGTTTAACTGGTCTTGCTACCGAAGAAGTGATCAATGAATACAAAGAGTTATTGGTTAAAATTGCAGAACTTCTCCACATCATCAACAGCCCTGAGCGCTTGATGGAAGTGATTCGTGAAGAACTTGAACAAGTACGAGCACAATTTGCCGATGAACGTCGTACTGAAATTACTGCGGCTTCTGGTGATATTGATTTAGAAGATTTAATCGCTCAAGAAGATGTAGTAGTGACCCTTTCTCACGAAGGTTATGTGAAATATCAACCGCTTACCGACTACGAAGCTCAACGTCGTGGTGGTAAAGGTAAATCCGCAACGAAGATGAAAGATGAAGACTTCATCGAAAAACTCTTAGTGGCGAATACTCACGATACGATTCTCTGCTTCTCTAGCCGTGGTCGCTTATATTGGTTGAAAGTCTATCAGTTACCACAAGCTAGCCGTGGTGCGCGTGGTCGTCCGATTGTGAATATTCTACCGTTGCAAGAAAACGAGCGTATCACCGCAATCCTGCCAATCTCTGCTTATGAAGAAGATAAATTCGTCATCATGGCAACGGCTGGCGGTATTGTGAAGAAAATTGCACTCACCGAATTCAGCCGTCCACGTTCAAGCGGTATCATCGCATTGAACTTACGTGATGAAGATGAATTAATCGGCGTGGATATTACCGATGGCTCTAACGAAATCATGTTGTTCTCTTCGCAAGGTCGCGTGGTACGTTTCGCTGAAAGCGCAGTACGTGCAATGGGTCGTTTAGCAACAGGTGTTCGCGGTATTAAACTTGCCCTTACTAATGACATCGCTGACGATGAAAGTGCGGTCGAAATTGAAGACGTTTCTGACGATAATGCAGAAGAAACACTCGATCTCAACATCGATAAAGTGGTTTCCTTAGTTGTGCCGAAAAATGACGGCGCCATCCTTACCGCGACGCAAAACGGTTACGGTAAACGCACACAATTAAGCGAATACCCAACCAAATCGCGTAATACCAAAGGGGTGATTTCGATTAAAGTGAGCGAACGTAACGGTAAAGTCGTTGCGGCGACACAAGTAGAAGAAACCGACCAAATTATGCTTATCACTGATGCAGGTACCTTAGTGCGTACTCGTGTAAGTGAAGTAAGTATCGTTGGCCGTAACACCCAAGGGGTTCGTTTAATTCGTACCGCAGAAGATGAGCATGTAGTCAGTCTTGAACGTGTTTGTGATGTGGATGATGAAGACGAAGGCACTGAAGATGTAACTTCTGAAGAATAAATAATCTTACAATAAATAAAAGCCCCGCGTTTTGATTCGTGGGGCTTTTTTTATTGTTATCTAAAAATCTCTTTTAGAGATCTATTCTATTGAGGAAAACTACTCGCCTTCTTCTAATTCATCAGCCATTGCCGCAAGAATTTCACGGGTTAAATATGCTAATGAACGATAGAAAGGAAGCGTTGCATAAGTTTCCACTTGGGTTAAGAATTTCGCAGCACAAGGCAAGAGAAAATCACCGAATAAATCTTGTTGAGCAGATAGCGATTCCGTGTTGTCTTCTAACCAAGAAGCCGTAAGTAATAGCAAAGCGAAATGATCCACATTCTCTGCCTCTGGCACGTTACGAGCATGACGGAAATCCACAAAACGTTGCACATCCATATCATAACTAGAAATAGCTGTCGGCACATTACCGTTTGGGCCAAACAATTTTTGATATTCTTGATCAAGTAACGTTAAATCAATTTTCATCTGTAAATTATCAATGGCCACTTCGCTTTCTTTATCCGTAGAAAGTGCCCACACTTGACTTAAACCTTGTTGCTGCAGCCAATCAAATACCCCACTTAAAATTGGATCCGTAGGGCTGCGATAAAATAAATTGCCGAATAAGCGGCTAATTAAAGAGAAATTATTGACTTGAGTTTCTGACATCTGTTGCTTTCCTATAATTGTGCTCAAGATTGAGCTAAAAGTGCGGTCAATTTTGCTGCTGTTTTTTCAGCAGCTTCATCAAGCATCGCTTGGCGGGCTGCATCATCGATAATATGAATATCTCCGAATAAAGTGTAATCCACATTCTCGATACCACAATAATTAAGAGATTTATCTACACCGTATTCTTGATATTGCGCCACGCTGCTACCAATGGTGATAAACTGCTGCATTACTTTGCCTTGAATTAGACCTTTGGATTCACCATTTTCTGTCTTATAAGCAAAACCATGGCTTAACACACGATCTAAATAGCCTTTTAAAATTGCAGGAAAGCCCATCCACCATAAAGGATAAACCATCGTAATCAAATCTGCTTGGCGAATAAACTTATGCTCTTGCTGAATTTCTGCTGGAATAATCCCTTTATTGGCCGATTGTAATTCTTCAAAGGAAATAATCGGATTAAATTCCATGGTGTAAAGATCGCGCAAATGGGTTTCAACACCAAGTTGTTGGCTTGCTTTTACAACGCGATCCACGATGGCACGACCAAAACTTTTTTGGCTATTGGGATGCGCAAAAATAATTAAATGATTCATTCTGCTACCTTTTTAACTAACAGCGTAATACCATCAACGCGTTCTACCATCACAAGATCATTCACTGTCAAATGCTCGCCTTGAATACGCCATGTGGTATCGCCAAAAGCACCGCGACCAATCCCGTTAGAACCAATTTCTAACACTGTGCCTTTTTTACCTAACAGGGTATGATCCCGTTGATTTAAGGTCGTACGTGATTGGTCCTGATTATCTTTGCTATGCTGGTATTTCCACCAAAGCAACGAGAGAATCATCGCTAAAACTGCATAAAAAATGGCTAAGGCGGTTAAGGATAAACTTGGCACCAATGCCATTACGCCTGCCGCTACAATCGAGGCCAAGCCCCACCACAATAAAAATACGCCGGGTACAAGGATTTCAGCAATTAACAATACAAAACCTAATACCAACCAATGCCAAACCGACCAAGTTGTTAACCAATCTGCCATATCAACTCCTTGAGAGAAAAAGTGCGGTCATTTTTAACCGCACTTTAGGAAATTACGCTTTTTTGTCGCCTTTTAACAGTTCGGCAATGCCCGCTACCGAGCCGATTAGATTGCCTGCTTCAAGCGGCATCATGACCACTTTGCTGTTCGGTGAACCACCGATTTGTTTTAAGGCTTCTGTGTATTTTTGAGCGATGAAGTAATTGATCGCTTTGGTATCACCGCTGGCAATCGCTTCTGACACCATTTGGGTTGCTTTCGCTTCTGCTTCCGCTGCACGTTCACGCGCTTCTGCTTGTAAGAAGGCTTCTTGACGTTCCCCTTCTGCTTTCAGAATACGGGCTTGTTTTTCCCCTTCTGCACGTAAAATTTCCGCCTGACGAATACCTTCCGCTTCCAAGACTTCCGCACGTTTATTACGTTCAGCTTTCATTTGTGCGTTCATTGAATCAATCAATTCACGTGGTGGACGCACATCACGAATTTCAATACGGGTGACTTTAATTCCCCAAGGATTAGTCGCTTCATCCACAATCGCCAATAAACGGCCGTTAATGGCGTCACGTTGGGAAAGCATTTCATCCAATTCCATCGAACCTAATACGGTACGAATGTTGGTCATAGTTAAATTGATAATCGCCTGTTCTAAATGATTCACCTCATAAGCCGCGCTACGGGCATCAATCACCTGAACGAAACAGACCGCATCAATAGATACGTTGGCATTATCCTTAGAAATGACTTCTTGTGATGGAATATCTAATACCTGTTCCATCATATTGATCTTACGGCCAACACGATCCACAAATGGTACAACGAAGTTTAAGCCAGGCATTAAAGTGTGGGTATAACGCCCAAAACGCTCAATCGTCCAGTTATAACCTTGCGGTACGGTTTTGAGTGCTGAAAAAAGTACGACGACGACTAATACAATAAAGACGATTGCGGCAATAGATAAGCCTTCCATTGATTGCTCCTTAATGATGAAGAAATATAAGAAAAGTCTATCAAATTAGACCGCACTTTGTATATAAATATATTTATCGTTTTCTCTTATAAATTCAAAAAGATGCGTAATGCAATTCGGGGCATCTAAATCTTGATGAGAGACAAACAAAAGTTGGGTTTTACTATTATTAACCAGTTGCTCAATAAAATGTTTCACGAGCTTGCGATTTAATCCATCAAGCCCTTGAAAAGGCTCATCTAAAATCAAAACAGGCGGATATTTCACCATCGCACGAGTAATGAGCAATAAACGTTGCTGTCCCCAAGAAAGTGAACGAAATGGCTTTTTTGCTAAATGAGTCAGATTTAAACGAGCTAACCATTGCATAGCTTTCAAACGAATTGCCTCTGGCACTTGTTGATAAATCCCAATACTGTCAAAAAAGCCTGAAATGATCACATCTAGCACGGAACAATTCACACGATAATCTAAATGTAGTTGGCTGCTTACGTAACCAATTTTTTGTTTGATATCCCAAATGGTTTCACCTGAACCACGTTGTCTGCCAAAGATCACCACATGATTCGCAAAGGCTTGAGGATGATCACCTGTAATTAACGAAAGTAAGGTTGACTTCCCTGCGCCATTTGGTCCTTTAATCCACCAATTTTGATTTGGCTGAACAACCCAATTTAAATGATCCAAAATCACTTTATCGCCATACTGAACCGTGACATTTTTAAGTTCAAAGTGCGGTTGATTTTCAGGCAATTTTAGTAATGGTGAGGCTGGCTCAGGCAACGCTACATCAACAGACTGCTCCGCATACACTAATTGTTGATAAATACTTTGTTGCTCAATGGATTGGCGTTCACCTTCTAGTACCAATTCCAAATTTTCCAACATTGCTAAATGAGTCGCTTCAGCAGGAATATCAGCCAGACGATTAACAATTAGAACGATTGCACATTCTTTTTTTAGTTCTTTCAACATCGCCATCCAATCTTGCACAGATTGTTGATCTAGTCCTTCAAAAGGCTCATCTAAAATTAATAGATCGGGCTTTTGTAATAACGCTTGTGCCAATAGCACTTTACGTGTTTCCCCGGTGGAAAGCTTGATAAAGAAACGATCTAAGAGATAAGTAATCCCTAATTTTTCTGCAATTTGTTCACAAAAAGACAGCTCCGTACTGCCATTTAAAATGGTTTCTCTTGCCGTTTTACCAAAAAAATCGGGATCAGTATCATCGTTGTTTAAATTCTTTAACGTGGCTTCAAGAATTTCTCGTTGTTTTTCAAAAGAAAAGGAGTGAACACGTTTAAAAGAATTATGATACTCCCCTTCCTGTAAAGGCAACTCATTTTGCAAAGCTAACGCAAACGCTGATTTTCCACTCCCATTACTGCCTACCACAACCCAATATTGCTGTGGCTCAATCGCAAAGTGCGGTAAGTTTAAGGTCTGTTTTTGATGAAGCTCAAATTTTGCCTGCTGAATTAAAAGTGTCATTCTCTTTCCTTTAAAAACAAAAGGCGAGCAATTTGCCCGCCTTGTCAGATTAACTTAATTAACCGTTTTTACGCTCTTCTTCCATACATACTGCCGCAGTAAATAATACGTCAGTTGAAGAGTTAAGTGCTGTTTCAGTTGAGTCTTGTAAGATACCAATCACGAAACCTACACCGATCATTTGAGCCGCGATATCATCAGTGATACCAAATAAGCTACAAGCTAATGGGATCAATAATAGTGAGCCACCAGCCACACCAGAAGCACCACATGCACAAAGCGCCGCAACAATACTTAATAACACCGCACTGACGAAAGACACTTCGATACCTAATGTATGAACAGCCGCTAACGTTAATACAGTAATGGTAATCGCTGCACCCGCCATATTGATATTCGCACCTAATGGAATTGCCACAGAATAGGTTTCTTCATCAAGATTTAAGCGTTTTGCTAATTCAATGTTTACCGGGATGTTTGCTGCAGAACTACGAGTAAAGAATGCAGTTACACCACTTTCACGTACACAAGTCCAAACTAATGGATATGGGTTACGACGAATTTTCCAATAAACAAGAATTGGGTTAAGCACAAATGCAGTGAATAACATTGTACCGATTAACACAAATAATAATTGAACATATCCACCTAACGCAGATAGGCCTTTGTCAGATAATGTTTCAGCCACTAAACCGAATACACCGAAAGGTGCAAATGAAATAATCACGTGAACAATTTTAGAAATGCCTTCTGCAAAATCAGCCACAACCTGTTTAGTTGCATCTGATGCATGACGAAGGGCTAAACCTAAACCGATAGACCACGCTAAAACACCGATAAAGTTTGCTTTGAAAATTGCATTTAATGGGTTATCCACCACATTCAATACTAACGTTAACATGACTTGACCAACAGATTGAGGTGCTGAACTCGCATCCTCTTTTACTGCAAGAGCCACATCTGATGGGAATGCCATACTTGCAATTACTGCAGCCACAGCCGCTAAGAACGTACCCAAAAGATAAAGCATGACAATTTCTTTCATGTTACTTTTAGAGCCCACTTTCTTATTAGCCAATGCAGCCATAACAAGGAAGAAAATCAAAATTGGTGCAACTGCACGTAATGCTTTAACGAAAATTTGACCTAGCACACCAAAGCTAGACGCAAGATCGATACCTGCTGAATTTTTAACACTCTCATTCACCAATGCAACAAGGATCCCGAGTACCAAACCAACGGCAATTCGTTTTACCAAATTACCTTGGAACAAAAAATGAAATAAACGTGTTGTATTCATAATAGTTTTAAATGAAGATTAAGTTGAACTTCAGATCGTTACGATCCACCGAAACAAGATAAAGATAGCTCAAATTTTATTTAAAAGAAAATTTTTTCTTTATTATTTTGTTAAAAAATTGAACTTTTTCAGTAAGGAATGAATTTTTTCTAAAATTTTCGCCTATAAAAAAATTTTTTCTATGCCCTATTGACACACTGTATCTAATACCAGTATATTACAACTGTACAAACAACCACTGATTAAAAACACACAAACTAAAAGGAACACAAGATGATGAACTACGCAAATACAGTTGCACAAAATGATATGACGTTTTCTTATCATCCTATGCCATTTTTCAATGATGTTGAAAGCAAATCGACATTTAATAAAAAATTAGATCTCAACCTTTATTGCATCAAACGTCCACAACAAACTTGTTTTATTCGTGTTACCAATCCGAATATGCTTGCTTGGGGAATTGAAATGGGCGATATGTTAGTGGTTGAAAAAAATGACAGCCTTTTCATTGGTGATCTTGTGGTATTGGAAAAACAAGATGAATTCCATATTTATGAATTTGCCGGCGTAAGCGGTAATGAATTTGTATTCATGGCATTAGATTCTAAAGTGGAAAATATTAAAACAACACAATGGACAAACCTTCCGTTAGTTGGCACGGTGACGAATACTATCCATCAAATGAAACCAAGAAGAGACTTAATGAAATTTGCGGCTTAAGCCAATAATCAGATAATCTAAATAAAGAAAAAGTGCGGTTAAAATTAACCGCACTTTTTTATTGAAATAAAATTGTCATTACATCACACAACGAGATTGTGTATAAGTTCCCAGTAATCTTCATCTAATGAACTAATTGTTACACCTTGGCTTGAACTTGCATGCATAAATTGGTTATTACCAATATAAACGCCAACATGATTGTTGCGACGGAAGAACACTAAATCACCTTTACGTAATTCATGTTTTTGGATTTGGCGACCTAAATAGCGTTGTTCTGAGGTTGAACGTGGAAGCTCCATGCCGTAAGCATCGAGAAAAGCAGTTTGCATAAATGCAGAGCAATCAATACCATGTTTTGAAGTGCCCCCCATTCTGTAACGAGTACCAACCCATTCGTTATAAACTTGAGCAAGCGCTTTATCACCAATTAAACCTGATTTAGGACGGTTAGTTCTTAATTTAGGGTAAACGCCCCCTTTTTTCCCATCTAAACCAGCAATCAAACCCGTTAACTCAGCATCATCACTTTCACTAATCATGCCGTTTTGTGCCTGCCCCGAGTTGTTAGAGCAGGCTGTTGTCAAAACAGCCAAACCTACAATAATCAAAATCTTCTTTAACATAGCTTTTAAATAATAAAAAAATATAAAAACAAAACTGCTCGGATTTTATCAAAAAGTCATTATGCCCGCCAGTTTTTATTGAATTTTTATGCAATTTTGTGAGTGAGATCTCAAAAAAAATAAGGACTACTCAATGAGTAGCCCTTAAAAGGATTAGAATTGATTATTTTTTCTTCGCTTTTGCATTTGGAAGATCGGTAATTGAACCTTCAAATACTTCAGCCGCAAGACCTACAGATTCATGAAGTGTCGGGTGAGCATGAATCGTTAATGCGATATCTTCTGCATCACAACCCATTTCGATCGCAAGACCGATTTCACCTAATAATTCACCACCGTTAGACCCAACGATTGCCCCACCAAGTACACGGTGAGTATCTTTATCGAAGATTAATTTGGTCATACCTTCTGCACATTCAGATGCAATCGCACGACCAGAAGCAGCCCAAGGGAATTTCGCGACTTCGTAATTTAAGCCTTCTTGTTTACATTCTTTCTCAGTTTTACCTACCCAAGCCACTTCTGGTTCAGTATAAGCAATAGAAGGAATGACTTTTGGATCGAAGTAATGTTTTTGTCCCGCAATCACTTCTGCTGCAACGTGACCTTCATGAACACCTTTGTGGGCTAACATTGGTTGACCAACGATATCACCGATTGCAAAGATATGAGGCACATTGGTACGCATTTGTTTATCAACATGAATGAAACCACGCTCATCCACTTCAACGCCTGCTTTACCTGCATCGATCAATTTACCGTTTGGTGTACGACCGATTGCCACTAACACTGCATCATAACGTTTAGTATCGTTACATGCTTTGCCTTCCATTGAAACATAGATACCATCATCTTTTGCTTCAACGGCAGTCACTTTAGTTTCAAGCATTAACTTGAATTTTTTCTCTACTTGTTTGGTGTAGATTGCAACAACATCTTTATCTGCTGCTGGAATCACTTGATCAAACATTTCAACGACTTCAACTTCAGAACCTAATGCATGATATACGGTACCCATCTCT
>CABSXY010000020.1 GCA_902481695.1 uncultured Haemophilus sp.
ACAGCCAGGAAGCCCAGCTTAGCCTGCACGAAGTAGACGAAGGCGGAGATGCCCTCGCCGATCATGATGCCGACCGGTTGGAATTTTTATCGCACGGATTTCTCGTGTACGAACTTTACGGGAGTTTATTTTCGGCGTATTGATGGTGCCAAGTTTATTCTTCGTTTTATGGTTCACTGTATTTGGTAATGGGGCCATTTGGGTCAATGAACATCTTGCTAAGGGAGCATTAGGTCAAGCTGTAAATAATGTGGGGTCACTCCTTTTTGATTTTCTGAGTTATTTACCCTATTCCGGCTTAACTAAAACCTTAGCTTTATTTATTATCACGCTCTTTTTTATCGTCACCATTAACTTTGGTATTTATACGCTTAATAACATCGCGATTGAAGACAAAAGCCAGGTTTCACCTCGTTGGCAATCTATGTTTTGGGGTGGTTTATTGTCAGCTGTTACATTTGTTCTTTATCTTTTTGGCGGTATTGAAATACTCCAATCAACGATGTTGTTTTTCTCTTTACCTTTTGCTCTGTTGATGTCAGTGATGGCATGGAGTTTGTTAAAAGGTTTACGATTTGAACGACAATATTATTCCACAGAGGTTTCAGATTTGTGGACAGGTGCAAACTGGCGTAGTCGTTTAAGACAGCTAGTGATTGAACCTAAGCGAGATGACGCCATTTTCCATTTAAAAACAACGGCACTTTTAGCAATGAGAGAGTTACGCCAGTTATTCATTGGTACCTATGGTTTAAATGTGATATTACAGCAACATTTTGACCGCGATAATAATCAACTGGTTCTTTCTATTGAAAATGGATTAGCAGAAGATTTTTTTTACCAAATTACCTTGTTTGAGAAGCCCGCATCTGAAACAGCACAAGTTCATCATGCATTAATGGTTTCAACCAATATTCAATTGGAAGGTTATCCTTTGAATATCACGAAGGAAGAGGATTTGATCGTGGACATCTTGCAATGTTATGAGCGATACATGAGAGAGCTGGATTTTGTTATTTCATAATTCCTGTCTCATGAGCAAACAGAACTGGCTGAATAATAAGAATAAAGTGCGGTTGAAAATAACATTATTTTTTGACCGCACTTTTAAAATTACCTCTTGAGACAAATGCATAAAAAGAGTATATTCAAGCCCAAATTTTCAATTTAATTCTAACGGAGTTTTTCTATGTTTGGTTTATCCCCAGCACAAATGATTATTTTATTAGTCGTGATTTTATTAGTATTCGGTACTAAAAAATTACGCAATGCGGGATCTGATCTTGGCGCAGCAGTAAAAGGCTTTAAAAAAGCGATGTCTGATGATGAGCCAAAAAAAGATGCAGAGTTTACTCAAATTAAAGACGGTACAACAACCGCTGAAAAAACTGAAACTGTAAAAGATAAAGAACAGGCATAACCGTGTTTGATATTGGTTTTTCCGAACTTGTTTTATTGATGCTTGTGGGCTTAGTAGTACTAGGCCCTAAGCGTTTACCTGTGGCTATTCGCACGGTAATGGGCTGGGTGAAAACGATCCGTGGGTTGGCAGCTAATGTTCAAAATGAATTAAAACAAGAGCTTAAATTGCAAGAGTTGCAAGATAGCATTAAGAAAGCGGAACAACTTAATCTAAAACAGCTTTCCCCAGACTTAAGTAAAACCGTTGAAGAGCTGAAAGAACAGGCTCAAAAAATGCGTGCAGAGCTAGAAGAAAAAGCGGCTGCAGCAGGCACAACGGTAGAAGAGCAAATTAAAGAAATTAAAAGTGCGGCTGAAAATTCGGCTGATTCTGCTGAAAAACTCGTAGTAAATTCACAAGAAACTACAGAAAAACCGGCTGAAACAGCATCGATAGAGCATGTAGAGAATGAACTTGCTGAAGTTTCAGAACCTGAAAAAACAGAAGTAGATTTGACCGCACTTGAAGCCCATGAACAAGCCGAATTAACCGAGCGTTTATCTGATTACTATTCGCCGGATGATGTGGAACTGCAACCAGCACCTAAATCTGAAGCTAAGTCCTAGAGAATAATTATGAGCAATACGACGGACGATTCCCAACCGTTAATTACCCATCTTGTTGAACTCAGAAACCGCTTATTACGTTGTGTAATTTGTATTTTAGTGGTTTTTGTGACGTTGGTTTATTTTTCTAATGATATTTATCATTTTGTCGCCGCACCTTTAACAGCTGTGATGCCAAAAGGTGCAACGATGATTGCAACCAATATCCAAACGCCTTTCTTTACGCCAATTAAATTAACCGCGATTGTTTCGGTGTTTATTTCTGTACCTTATTTGCTTTATCAAATTTGGGCATTTGTTGCACCGGCACTGTATCAACATGAAAAACGTTTAATTTATCCGTTATTATTTTCCAGTACCGTTTTATTCTATTGCGGTGTGGCGTTTGCTTATTATGTTGTTTTCCCTTTCGTGTTTAGTTTCTTTACGCAAACTGCACCAGAAGGGGTCGCTATTGCAACAGATATCAGCAGTTACCTTGATTTTGCACTCGCATTATTCTTGGCTTTCGGTGTGTGCTTTGAAGTACCCGTTGCCATTATTTTGCTTTGCTGGACAGGTGTCACAACCACGAAAGCATTGGCGGCAAAACGCCCTTATATTATTGTGGGAGCATTCTTTGTTGGCATGATCTTAACGCCACCAGACGTGTTCTCTCAAACTTTACTTGCTGTACCAATGTGTCTTCTCTTTGAATTAGGCTTGTTAGTTGCACGTTTCTATCAACCGAAAGAGGATGAAGAAGAGGCAACTGATGAGGAAAGTGCGGTAGAAAATCAGGGTGATTTGAATCACAAAGATTAAGAAAATGGGCGTAGGTGATACGCCCTTTTAACATCATAAAAACAGGAAATATTATTATGACTCAACAAATTTTAGGCGGTTTTCCAACCCGTCGTCTTCGTCGTTTACGTAAACATGATTTTAGTCGCCGTTTAGTCGCAGAAAATACTTTAACCGCGAATGATTTAATTTATCCGGTATTTATCATTGAAGGTGAAAATCATCGTGAACCAGTTCCTTCTATGCCTAAAGTTGAACGTTTAACGATCGATCAGTTATTAATTGAAGCAGGTCTTTTAGTGAAATACGGTGTGCCAGTGATCTCATTATTCCCTGTAGTTGAGCAAGATAAAAAATCTTTAATGGCGGATGAGGCATTTAACCCGAATGGTTTGGTACAGCGCGCAGTGAGAGCATTGAAAGCCGCTTATCCAGAATTAGGGGTATTAACTGATGTCGCACTCGATCCTTATACACTACACGGACAAGACGGGATCATTGATGAAGAAGGCTATGTATTAAACGATATTACAACAGATATCCTGATTAAACAGGCTGTTTCACACGCTGAAGCGGGTGCTGATATTGTGGCACCGAGTGATATGATGGATGGACGTATTGGTCGTATTCGTCAGGCATTGGAAGAAAATGGTCATATCAATACGCAAATTATGGCGTATTCTGCAAAATATGCGTCTAACTATTATGGTCCATTCCGTGATGCAGTCGGTTCTGCGGGCAATCTGAAAGGTGGCGATAAGAAAACTTACCAACTTGATCCAGCCAACGGTAATGAAGGCTTGCAAGAAGTGGCTCTTGATTTACAAGAAGGCGCGGATATGGTGATGGTGAAACCAGGTATGCCATATTTAGACATGGTATATCGTGTGAAAGACTATTTCGGCGTGCCAACCTTTGCTTATCAAGTTTCTGGTGAATATGCGATGCATATGGCAGCCATTCAAAATGGTTGGTTGAAAGAAAAAGAATGCATTATGGAATCATTGCTTTGCTTTAAACGTGCGGGTGCGGATGGTATCTTGACGTACTTTGCGAAGCAGGTTGCAGAGTGGCTTTACTTAGAAGGTAAAAATAAATAAGCACTTTTTAACTTGAAGTGCTAACTTAGATTATGATTTTAGATCTCATATAATTAAAGCGATGAAATATTTAATGTTTTCTCGTTTTTTATTTTTTCTTCATTTTTTCTATAAAAAAACTATTGCCTAGTTGATTTTTCTATTGTTATATTGATGACACGCCGCAACAAGACGGTGATAAATAAAATAACATTACACACATCATATTAACTCACTACTAGAAGGAAAAT
Source organism: uncultured Haemophilus sp. (assembly GCA_902481695.1). Lineage (GTDB taxonomy): Bacteria > Pseudomonadota > Gammaproteobacteria > Enterobacterales > Pasteurellaceae > Haemophilus_D. The sequence goes on from CABSXY010000020.1 coordinate 4,142, forward strand.
CCTATGTCAGCAGTAGCATCATTAGACGCATTTCTTGAAAAAGTGGCTCAACGTGACGGCCACCAACCTGAATTTTTACAAGCCGTTCGTGAAGTCTTCACGTCAATCTGGCCTTTCTTGGAAGCAAACCCTAAATACCGTTCAGAAGCTTTATTAGAGCGTTTAGTTGAGCCAGAGCGCGCAATCCAATTCCGTGTGGCATGGACTGATGATAAAGGTCAAGTTCAAGTAAACCGTGCTTTCCGCGTGCAATTCAACAGTGCAATTGGTCCTTTTAAAGGGGGGATGCGTTTCCATCCATCTGTTAACTTATCGATTTTAAAATTCTTAGGCTTTGAACAGATCTTTAAAAATGCCTTAACCACATTGCCAATGGGCGGTGCGAAAGGTGGATCAGATTTTGATCCTAAAGGCAAATCAGATGCTGAAGTGATGCGTTTCTGCCAAGCGTTAATGGCCGAATTATATCGTCATGTAGGCCCGGATACCGATGTCCCTGCAGGTGATATTGGTGTAGGTGGTCGCGAAGTCGGTTATCTTGCAGGCTATATGAAAAAATTATCAAACCAAGCGGCTTGTGTCTTTACTGGTCGTGGTCTTTCATTCGGTGGGAGCTTAATTCGCCCAGAAGCAACGGGGTATGGATTGGTTTATTTTGCCCAAGCAATGCTTGCAGAGAAAGGGGATAGCTTCCAAGGTAAAACGGTTTTAGTTTCTGGTTCGGGTAACGTGGCGCAATATGCGATTGAAAAAGCGATGGCGCTCGGTGCGAAAGTGGTAACCTGTTCTGACTCTGCGGGTTACGTGTATTTACCAGAAGGATTCGATCGTGAAAAATTAGAAGCGTTATTAGAGCTTAAAAATGTAAAACGTGGTCGAGTAGAAGAGTTTGCAAAACAATTTGGTCTTCAATATTTTGCAGGTAAACGCCCTTGGGAAGTGAAAGCAGATATTGCACTTCCTTGCGCAACCCAAAATGAATTAGAGATCTCTGATGCAAAAGCCTTAATTGCAAATGGTGTGAAATTAGTCGCTGAGGGGGCAAACATGCCAACTACTATCGAAGCGACAGAAGCATTCTTAGAAGCTGGTGTATTATTTGGTCCAGGTAAAGCGGCTAATGCAGGTGGTGTTGCGACATCAGGTTTAGAAATGGCGCAAAGTTCACAACGTTTATACTGGACAGCTGAAGAAGTGGATAAACAGCTTCATCGCATCATGTTAGATATTCATGCAAACTGTAAAAAATACGGTTCAGCAGAAGGCCAAGCAAACATTAACTATGTAGTGGGCGCAAACGTAGCTGGCTTTGTAAAAGTAGCCGATGCAATGTTGGCACAAGGGGTTTATTAATCCAATAAATTAGTGAAAACTTGACCGCACTTTGTGATGAAGTGCGGTCATTTTTTATGGCGAATTGTTCAGTTGAAATAGGCGATCGGCTTGCTTTTTTGCTCAAAAAGTGTAAAATCTTCAGGCTTTTTGTCTATATATACAGAGAAAAAAGTAAGCTATATTCTTAAATCACTTTCGAGTTTGAGAATATTCTTTTAGTAATTAAACATTTAGAGGAAGGTTATGGTAACCATTCGTTTATCTCGTGGCGGAGCTAAAAAACGCCCATTTTATCAAATCGTAGTAGCTGACAGTCGTTCACCACGTGACGGTCGTTTCATTGAGCGTGTAGGTTTCTTCAACCCAATCGCACAAGGTAACGCAGAGCGTCTTCGTGTTGATCTTGAGCGTGTAAACCACTGGGTTGCTCAAGGTGCTTCACTTTCAGACCGTGTGGCGACTTTGGTAAAAGAAGCTCAAAAAGCATAATCTCGCTTTTTGATTTAGTTCTTAAACTAAGATAGGTGAAAAATATGGAACAACAACGCATTGAAGTTGTGGGCAAATTAGGCTCAACCTACGGTATCCGTGGGTGGTTACGTATTTATTCATCAACAGAACAAGCTGAAAGCATTTTTGATTATCAACCTTGGTTTTTAAAAATCAAAGGTGAATGGCAGCCAACTGAATTAGAAAACTGGCGTCATCATAATCACGAAATCATCGTGAAATTAAAAGGCGTTGATGATCGTGAAGCTGCACAAACTTTAGCGAATGTTGAAATTGGTGTGGATTTATCTGTTTTCCCTGAACTGGAAGAGGGCGATTATTACTGGCACGATTTAATCGGTTGTTCAGTCATCAACCTAGAAGGTTATACAATGGGAACGGTAACAGAGATGATGGAAACCGGTTCTAATGATGTGTTAGTGGTTAAAGCCAATACTAAAGATGCTTTTGGAAAACAAGAGCGGTTAATTCCGTTCTTGTATGAACAAGTAGTTAAAAGAGTCGATCTCACCACGAAAACAATTGAAGTGGATTGGGACGCTGGTTTCTAATCTCAAGTATGCACAAACGTAATGTAGTAGGCTTTTTATGTGGATAGGGGTGATTTCATTATTCCCCGAAATGTTTAAAGCGATTACGGAATTTGGGGTTACAGGTAGAGCCGTAAAACATAATCTTCTGCAAGTGGAATGTTGGAATCCAAGAGATTTTACATTCGACAAGCATAAAACCGTGGATGACCGTCCTTATGGTGGTGGTCCGGGAATGCTGATGATGGTGCAACCTTTACGGGATGCGATTCATGCTGCGAAAGCAGCGGCAGGAGAAGGCGCAAAGGTGATTTACCTTTCGCCACAAGGACGTAAACTCGATCAAGGCGGCGTAACCGAGCTTGCTCAAAATCAGAAATTGATTTTGGTATGTGGACGTTACGAAGGTATTGATGAGCGATTGATTCAAACTGAAATCGATGAAGAATGGTCAATCGGGGATTATGTTCTGACCGGTGGAGAATTGCCGGCAATGACATTAATTGATGCTGTTGCGCGTTTTATTCCCGGTGTATTAGGCAAGCAAGCCTCCGCAGAAGAAGATTCTTTTGCAGACGGTTTATTAGATTGCCCGCATTACACCAGACCGGAAGTGTTGGAAGGATTAGCTGTACCACCCGTGCTGATGTCGGGACATCACGAAGAAATTCGGAAATGGCGATTAAAACAATCGCTACAAAGAACGTGGCTCCGACGCCCTGAGCTCTTAGAAGGCCTAGCTCTGACTGACGAACAACGTAAGCTGTTAAAAGAGGCGCAAGCCGAACATAACAGTTAGTTTCAGTTACATCTAGGATCAATAAAGGATCAAACAATGTCTAACATTATCAAACAACTTGAACAAGAACAATTAAAACAAAACGTACCTAGCTTCCGCCCAGGTGATACTTTAGAAGTTAAAGTATGGGTAGTTGAAGGTAGCAAACGTCGTTTGCAAGCATTCGAAGGCGTGGTTATTGCAATTCGTAACCGTGGCTTGCACTCAGCATTCACTTTACGTAAAATTTCTAACGGCGTAGGTGTTGAGCGTGTATTCCAAACTCACTCTCCTGCTGTGGATTCTATTGCTGTTAAACGTAAAGGTGCAGTACGTAAAGCTAAACTTTACTACTTACGTGAACGTTCAGGTAAATCTGCTCGTATTAAAGAGCGTTTGGGCGAATAATTCGCAAAATAAAAAAGGCTTGGTTTTCCAAGCCTTTTTTGTTTTTAAGTGCGGTCAGAATTAAGACCGCTTCATAATTTCAAAAAACTCATCGTTGGTTTTTGCCACCATAAGTTTGTCGATGAGGAATTCCATCGCCTCCACTTCACCCATTGGGTTAAGGATTTTGCGTAGAATCCACATTTTTTGTAATTCATCTGGTGTGGTAAGTAAGTCTTCTTTACGCGTACCTGAACGGTTGAAGTCGATTGCTGGGAATACACGTTTTTCAGCGATTTTGCGAGAAAGATGTAATTCCATGTTACCAGTACCTTTAAATTCTTCAAAGATAACCTCATCCATTTTTGAACCGGTATCTACAAGTGCAGTTGCAATAATGGTTAAACTACCGCCTTCTTCTACGTTACGTGCAGCACCAAAGAAACGTTTTGGTCTATGCAATGCATTTGCATCCACACCACCAGAAAGAATTTTACCAGACGCTGGTGTAACGGTATTGTAAGCACGTTCCAAACGCGTGATAGAGTCGAGTAGAATCACCACGTCTTTTTTGTGCTCAACAGAACGTTTTGCTTTCTCAATAACCATTTCAGCTACTTGAACGTGACGAGCGGCTGGTTCATCAAAGGTTGAGGCAATCACTTCACCTTTTACTGAACGTTGCATTTCCGTTACTTCTTCTGGACGCTCATCGATTAAAAGTACAATAAGTTCACATTCTGGGTAGTTGTGCGTGATGCTTTGGGCAATATTTTGTAGCAACATGGTTTTACCAGCTTTTGGCGGAGCCACGATAAGACCACGCTGACCTTTACCAATCGGAGAGGCTAAATCCAAAATGCGCGCAGTTAAGTCTTCGGTTGAACCATTGCCACGTTCCATTCTTAAACGGGAATTCGCATGTAATGGGGTTAAGTTTTCGAAAAGGATTTTGCTACGAGAGACTTCAGGTTTGTCATCATTGACTTGGTCGACTTTTAAAAGTGCAAAATAGCGTTCGCCCTCTTTTGGTGGACGGATTTTGCCTTCAATTTTATCACCAGTTTGAAGATTGAAGCGACGAATTTGACTTGGAGAAACGTAGATGTCATCAGGACCAGCAAGGTAGGAACTGTCTGCGGAGCGTAAGAAACCGAAACCATCGGGTAAAATCTCTAACACGCCGCCGCCAAAAATATCTTCACCGCTCTTTGCGTGTTGTTTCAAAATAGCAAAAACAATATCTTGTTTACGTAAACGGGCAAGATTTTCCAAACCCATTTGTTCTTCGCCAAGTTTCACAAGATCAGAAACAGGCGTGTTTTTAAGTTCTGTAAGATGCATAATTAATAATGTTGGAACGAATAAGAGTTGATAATACTGAATTGTTTGAATGGTGGGCAATGCCCTTAAGAATGGTGCGTAAATTACCACTAAAATCTAATACTGTCTAGTTTTTGTTAGAAAAAACAGGGTAAAATAGCAGATTATAAAGAGATTATTATTGCATGTTGATTAATTATGCGTAATAATTGAATAATTAATCATTTTTATAATCGAGATAAGGATAACTTATGGCTCTCTGGGGTGGTCGTTTTACACAAGCGGCAGACAAACGTTTTAAAGATTTTAATGATAGCCTGCGTTTTGATTATCGCTTGGCAGAGCAAGATATTGAGGGCTCTATTGGCTGGTCTAAAGCGTTAGTCAACGTTGGTGTATTAAGTGCTGAAGAGCAACAACAGCTAGAAGTTGCCTTAAATGAATTATTAATCGAAGTGCGGTCAAATCCACAAGCGATTTTGCAAGATGATGCAGAAGATATTCATAGCTGGGTGGAAAGTAAGCTTATCGATAAAGTGGGTAATTTAGGTAAAAAATTGCATACGGGCCGTAGCCGTAATGACCAAGTTGCACTTGATATTAAAATGTGGTGCAAACAACGTGTAATGGAGTTGCAAGCATCTATTCGTAATCTTCAACGTCATTTGGTGCAAACAGCGGAAAAGACGCAAGATGCAGTGATGCCGGGTTATACTCATTTACAACGTGCTCAACCCATCACTTTTGCCCATTGGTGTATGGCTTATGTGGAAATGTTTGAGCGTGATTATTCACGTCTCGCCGATGCTTATAAACGCATGAATAGCTGCCCATTAGGCAGTGGTGCACTTGCGGGGACAGCCTATGCAGTTGATCGTGAACAATTAGCCGCTGATCTGGGTTTTGCTTTTGCGACGCGTAATAGTTTGGATAGCGTATCAGATCGCGATCATATTGTGGAATTACTTTCAACGGCATCTTTAAGCATGGCTCACCTTTCTCGTTTCGCAGAAGATATGATTATTTTCAACAGTGGTGAAGCGAATTTTGTGGAATTATCCGATCGTGTAACTTCAGGTTCCTCTTTGATGCCACAAAAGAAAAATCCAGATGCTTGTGAATTGATTCGTGGTAAAGCGGGCCGTGTCATGGGTGCATTAACCGGTATGTTGATGACCTTAAAAGGTTTACCATTAGCGTATAACAAAGATATGCAAGAAGACAAAGAAGGGATCTTTGATGCATTAGATACCTGGCAAGATTGCGTAGATATGGCGACTTTTGTACTAGATGAATTAAAAGTGAATACCGACCGTACACGCGAAGCCGCTTTAAAAGGTTATTCAAATGCAACAGAGCTAGCGGATTACCTTGTGGCAAAAGGCGTGCCATTCCGTGATTCTCATCATATTGTCGGTGAAACCGTGGTTTATGCCATTGAAAAAGGAAAAGCCTTGGAAGACTTAACCATTCCTGAATTCCGTCAATTCAGTGATGTGGTAGGGGATGATGTCTATGACATTCTTTCGCTACAATCTTGTTTAGATAAACGTTGTGCGAAAGGTGGGGTTTCACCACTTCGTGTAGCAGAAGCGATTGCAGAAGCAAAAGCGAGATTAGCTTAATTAGCGCAAATAAAAGAGCGGTCAAAAAATATTGTGCTTTTTGACCGCTCTTTAGTTTTATTGTGGAAGTGGATCCATTAATTCAAGGATTTTATCGGTAGGCTCTTTTATATCGAAACTCGATCCCATTAATAATGAAAAAGTCTCGTCATTTCGTTTGCAAGCAGCATGAGAAATTAGCTTACCTTTCTTATTACGCAAATCGATAGTAACTTGACTGATGCTCGTCTTATCTACTGCTCTTTCTTTTATTATCGTCCACAACTGATTATTTTCTGTTGGTGGAAGGAAAAGCGTCGCTTCTGTGGCATAAGCTTGTAAGTAAGCATTATCTATCGTTTGATCAGCCACATTCACATCGTTTTTCATGTAAGTGAATGTGTTAAGATTATTTAGCGCGACCCAAATCTTTTCACCTTTGGTGGTTTCACATTTTACAACATCAATGACGCTCTCACCGAGATTCATAGCATTCTCATTTGCTAGCGAACATGCTGGAACTGCAGCCAAAAATACCCACAGGTATTTTTTTCATTAAATTAATCTCTGAAGTTATTAAATTGGAATGGTTGGCCTAATTCAGCGCCTTTCACCAATTGAATAACAGCTTGTAAATCATCACGAGATTTTCCGGTTACGCGTACTTGTCCACCTTGAATTTGAGTTTGAACTTTGATTTTTGAATCTTTCACTAATTTAGTGATTTTCTTCGCCATCTCTGTTTCAATCCCTTGTTTTAATTTGATTTCTTTGGTGTAAAGTTTACCGTGATGTTCACTTTCTGTTGGAATATCCAATGAGCTATGCTCAATGCCACGTTTTACAAACGCACCAATTAAGATTTCAATTAATTGTTCTAATTGGAAATCTGATTCGGTCGTCACTTTCACGGTTTCGCTTTTTTCATTTAATTCAATGACCGCTTCCACGCCACGAAAATCATAACGTGTACTTAATACGCGGTTTGCATTTTCAACCGCATTACGCACTTCGTGCATAGTAATTTCAGATACGATGTCAAAAGATGGCATAAATTTTCTCCCAAAATCAATTAAATTCGATCATTTGCACTTAAAAGACATAAAAGTGCGGTTAAGTCAGCAAAGTTTACCACAATTTGTGCTTGTTGTTGCACCTTTGGTTTCGCATGAAATGCCACGCCTAATCCGGCGACCTTCATCATAGCCAAATCATTAGCGCCATCACCAATAGCAAGGGTGTTTTTGCGTGGAATACCGTATTCCTCAGCGAGTTTTTGCAAGGTATTCGCTTTGTATTGTGCATCGACTACGCTACCTTTTACATTTCCAGTCAGCGTACCATCAATAATTTCAAATTGATTGGAAGCCGCAAAGTCAAGATTTAATAAACTTTTTAAGTAATCGGCGAAATAGGTAAAGCCACCAGAGGCAATGGCGGTTTTCCAACCATGTTGTTGTAATGTCTTAATGGTTTCAATTAAGCCTGGCATTAACGGTAATTTTTCACGTACCTGTTGCAAAATGCTTTCTGGCGCGCCTTTAAGCGTACCCACACGGCGACGCAAACTTTGTTCAAAATCGAGCTCGCCACGCATGGCGCTTTCAGTAATGGCAGAAACTAATTCACCCGTGCCAGCCAGTTTAGCGATCTCATCGATACATTCAATTTGAATGGCGGTAGAATCCATATCCATCACCAATAAACCTTTTTCTGATAATTTTGCATCAAAATCCAGTTTGGCGATGTCTAATTGCAGGTCATGAGCGTGGGCAATAAAATCAGTTAGCCATTCGCCTTTTAAGAGGACAACGGTATTTTTTTCAACGTTCCATGCATCAAAACACTGGAAAGATTGACCGCACTTTTGTTGAAATTCGAGTAATTTGGCTAAATTCAGCGTTGTACCGTATAAAATAAACGCATGCGATTCATCGGAGTGAGGCAAATCAGACGAAAGTGCGGTGGGAAATTGGGGATATTTTTGGGTAATACTTGCAAGGTTTTGAATTTGCATAGAAAATCCTGTAAATTGTGAATACTCATCTATTCTAGCCGATCTTGGCGAAAAAATGGAAAAACAACGTGCAATTAATTAAAGAAAAACTTCAAAAATCACTGATGTTTGGGCTCATCGTGCTGCTTTGTATTGCGGCCATGGCGGTGATTTTGTTTGGCGTGAAACAATTTAAGATTGGTTCACAGCTTTCAAGTGTGAATCAAGTGGCGAATTTATCGCATACTTTGGTTCGTCAGCAAGCCAATTTATTTTCAGTTTTATTAACCAATAATGCGAAATCCGATCAGCTCGTCGAAAATTTAGATAATTTAGTCAAAGAAGACTTTGTGCTCGATGCGACCATTTATGATTATAACGGCAAAGAATTGGCACAAAGTACCAATACCGGTAATCTTCGTGAGCAACTTGGTCTTGAGCATAAAAATGAAGGTGAGTTTTCAACACAACAAATTGTTGAGCCTATTTATTCAGCTTCTAATAACGCTGTTCGTGGCTTTTTGCGCGTGACCTTTGACGCCCAATATGCTCAAACAACGCAGAGCAAAATTAATCAAGTCTTCCACCGTTTATATGGTGAAATTGTGGTGGTCTTTTTATTAGGCGCTTTATTCGCCAGTTCCATTCATTATTTTTTAAGTCATTATCGTCGAACATATCGAAAACCAGTGGAAACTAAAACAGTCGTCAATTTACAAGGTAAATCGAGTAGCCAACGTTTCCATCAACGTCGTCGAAGAATTTGATCAAGGTAAATAAAATTGCAAATATTGGTTAAGCCAATCAGTAAATAGGGTAGAATACTGAGAATTATTTAGATAGGAGAAAAACATGGCAACTCGTAGACAACTCGCCAACGCAATTCGTGCGCTATCAATGGATGCAGTACAAAAAGCAAAATCAGGCCACCCAGGTGCACCGATGGGAATGGCGGATATCGCTGAAGTATTATGGCGCGATTTCTTAAAACACAATCCAAACAATCCTAAATGGGCTGATCGCGACCGTTTTGTGCTTTCTAACGGTCACGGTTCTATGTTGATTTATAGCTTATTACATTTAACAGGCTATGATCTTTCTATCGAAGATTTAAAACAATTCCGTCAATTACATTCTAAAACCCCAGGCCACCCAGAATATGGTTATGCACCAGGTGTTGAAACCACAACTGGTCCGTTAGGCCAAGGTATCACTAATGCAGTAGGGATGGCGATTGCTGAGAAAACCTTAGCAGGCCAATTTAACCGTGAAGGCCATGAAATTGTCGATCACCACACTTATGTGTTCTTAGGTGATGGCTGTTTAATGGAAGGGATTTCTCACGAAGCTTGCTCTTTAGCAGGCACATTAGGTCTTGGTAAATTAATCGCATTCTACGATGACAACAACATTTCGATTGATGGTCATGTAGATGGTTGGTTCAGTGATGATACCGCCGCACGTTTTGAAGCTTATGGCTGGCAAGTAATCCGTAATGTAGATGGTCATGATGCAGAACAAATTCGTGCCGCAACCATTCTTGCTCAAGCAGAAAAAGAAAAACCAACGTTAATTATTTGTAAAACCATCATCGGCTTCGGTTCACCAAATAAATCTGGTTCTCATGATTGCCATGGTGCACCATTAGGTGATGAAGAAATCGCATTAACCCGTAAAGCACTAGGCTGGGAGTATGGTCCATTTGAAATTCCAGCTGAATACTATGCTGAATGGTCTGCGAAAGAAAAAGGCGCTGCAGCAGAAAAATCTTGGGAAGAAAAATTTGCCGCTTATGCTAAAGCATACCCTGAACTTGCAGCAGAATTTACACGTCGTGTAAACGGTGAATTACCAGCAAATTGGGCAGCTGAATCTAAAGCGTTCATTGAAAAATTACAAGCTAACCCTGCAAGTATTGCAAGCCGTAAAGCATCACAAAATGCTATTGAAGCTTATGCACACGTATTACCTGAATTCTTAGGTGGCTCAGCAGACTTAGCAAGTTCTAACCTTACTTTATGGAGCGGTTCTAAACCAATTCGTGCACACGAAAACGTAGGTGGTAACTATATTAACTATGGTGTGCGTGAGTTTGGTATGTCTGCGATTATGAATGGTATTGCTTTACACGGCGGTTTTATTCCTTATGGCGCAACCTTCTTAATGTTCTACGAATATGCACACAATGCAGTGCGTATGGCAGCATTAATGAAACAACGCACTTTATTCGTTTATACTCATGACTCGATCGGTTTAGGCGAAGATGGTCCAACTCACCAACCAGTTGAGCAAACTACATCATTACGCTTAATTCCAAATCTTGAAACATGGCGTCCATGTGACCAAGTGGAATCAGCCATCGCATGGCAACAAGCGGTTGAACGTCAAGATGGCCCAAGTGCGTTGATCTTTACCCGTCAAAACTTAGCCCAAATGGACCGCACTTCTGCACAATTAGATGCAGTTAAGCGTGGTGCTTATGTGTTAAAAGACTGTGAGGGTACACCAGAGTTAATCTTCATTGCGACAGGTTCTGAAGTGGAATTAGCAGTGAAAGCAGCAGATGTATTGACTGCTGAAGGTAAAAAAGTACGTGTCGTCTCTATGCCAAGCACTAACCGTTTCGACAAACAAGATGCAGCGTACCGTGAAAGTGTGTTACCTGCAGCCGTAACCAAACGTGTTGCAATCGAAGCAGGTATTGCAGACTTCTGGTATAAATACGTTGGCTTTGAAGGTCGCGTGGTAGGTATGAATAGCTTCGGCGAGTCAGCTCCAGCAGATCAATTATTCAAACTCTTTGGTTTCACCGTGGATAACGTGGTGGCAAAAGCAAAAGAGATTTTATAATTATTAAAATGGATAAAGGCAGGTAATGACCTGCCTTTCTTTTTATGCCTAGA
>CABSXY010000021.1 GCA_902481695.1 uncultured Haemophilus sp.
GTTGTCTGATTATTGATTTTTCGCGAAACCATTTGATCATATGACAAGATGTGTATCCACCTTAACTTAATGATTTTGATAAAAATCATTAGGGGATTCATCAGCGCTTTATATTAAACACCTTAAATCTGGAGTTTTTAAATAGTTTAAAAGCTAGAGATAACCTAATATTAAAAACTTAAATGATTAAATATACTTCTAACCCCATATATTTCTATTCTAATATGTAGGTAATTGATATATCACTCTCTCAACAGTACCTTTAGGATATCTAATTTCACTAAAAGAATCTCCATTATCTACACTATAAAATAAGCGCTCAGCATCCCCTGAATATGCCATACATAAATAAAGTGTATTTATATTTTCATAACCACCCAGCTCTGTTGTATCAATTAGAAAAACATTAGGTAATTCTCCACTATGCCATTTCATGGCATTAAATTCAGTTTCACCAAAGTCTTCATTTGTACAACCGCCATAATAATATTTATTAATAAATGAGTCTTTTAAATTAAAAAATACTGTACCTAAGGTATAATTATCATAAGAATCATTATTTTCAGGATATAATCTGTCACCTATTCTTATTTTAATATTACCGTACACATAATCATCAATTGAAAAACTCTCATTCCAATAAATACCAAAGTTTTTTTGAGTATTTTCTACTTTTTTCATTATACCAACCTACTTCAAATTTGGATTTCTTTTTTGTTCAGGAAGAGCCTTCTTAATATCAGCCTTCTGACTATTAGTTAATTTTAAGGGATTCCTTTTATCTGCGGTTGAACCAGCCCAGTGCCATCCTTCATCTTTATTTTTACCAGGCATAAATCGATGAATATTTCCTTCTGAATCAACCGTCATTCTTTGTCTTTGAACAGGAATCGAATCTTCAAATAAATCAAATGAATTCTTTGGCTCAACTCCTGCATTAGGATCAGAACGACCACCAGCACCTAAAGTATGTTTAGGATTAGATTTATATCCCTCACCATTTTTTGTTGAGATTTTAAGATCAGGCACAGGGAGTTGTGCCGTAACTACACTATCACTCCAATCACCAACCTGACTTTCACCGCCTACCAAAATATGGCCATTTTTATCATTCGTTACCGTTTGATTTCCACCAGTGTGAGTCGGCAAATTATAATCTGCTGGATACTCAATACCTCCTGTATGATTAACAAAGATTCTTGGATCAACTACAGGTTTACCACCATATGTTGTAGTCACTAAACTTGGATCGACTGGCATATATCCGCCATCTGCATTCGGAACCCAAACCTTATCCCCGAAAAGCTCTTTATTATTAACAAACCCACCATCTGTCAAGATTTGCTCATTTATATAAGAAACCTGTTCCTTTGTTAATTTGGACATAGCCTCAGGATCTCTCATCGCAGCAGCCACAATAGCAACTTCTTTTTCATTAGGCGATAAACCTATACCAATTGAGACACCCGCTATCCCTGAAAGAGCTTGCAAACAAGTTCTTGAACAAACAAGTGTAAAACCCTCAGCAGCTAAAGCAGCAAAATTATTATTCTCTACCGCATTCTTCGCCGTCTTAGCCGCAATAATCGCTCCATCAGAGCTATCTGATAAACTACCACCAACAATACCTGCTGCTACTTGGCTTAAAGACGATACTGTACGTTTTTCTTCTTCGCTGAGCTTTTCAGGTGATTTATTGTAAAGTGTTGACGCTAAGAAATGAGCCGCCGCCTCACCACCTGCCGCACCTGCCGCCCCCGCAGCAACATTACGGTTGCCTGCATAAGCCTCTACCGCGCCCCAAAGTGCATGAGCTGTCAAATTGAGCGCGGTATTCACATTGCCTTTTGCATCTGTTGTCGCTTTCTTAATTTGATTATTCACCGCAGGCGATAATCCTGAAGCCACCACTTCCGCAGCCGGTCTGCCGGCTAAAGCGGTGCTGATAACATTTAATGCCGAATCAATGACAAGACGTTGACTTCCACCTGTTTCCCATTCTTTGGCTTCGCGACTCGCTGTCTCAAAATTATCTCGTGCTTGTTTGACTAAAGCGCGGTTAGTTTCGTTGTTGTTTTCTGCCTTGGCTTTTTCTGCTTCTTCTAACGCAATTGCGGCTTCATTACGCTTCGCTTTCGCTTCTTCACCAAATTTATTAGCAAGCAAACTTCCAGCTTCCACGACATTTGGTCCAAATTTCTCTGTCACCTCACGTTGGAAATCGAGCTCTTTTTGAACATCATCTTTATTAAAACGGTTCTCTAATTTACCACTTTGGCTTTGTGCACTCTCTGTAGTGATATCGGTTTTAATCGCAGCAATCTCTTCTTGTACCGTTTTACCTGTACGTTTTAATTGCTCTGCTTCATCTTTAATAATGATATTTTGTGTATTAATACCACTTTTTGTTGTGCTAGATTGGCTATCGGAATCTTTACCATAGCCCATGCCATAGGAGAATTGGAGAGATTCCTTGCCTTCAGCCAATTTCTTGGTGTTCTCTTGTCCATCTACTCCTTTAGAATTAACAGTTGTGTTGCCATTTTTATCGGTATAAAGCAGATTACCATCTTTATCCGTAGCTTGTTTTGTACTTTGAGCTGCACCATTTTCGCCAAATGGTGTTTCAAAGTTAGCTGACACACTGCCACTTACACCAAAACTGCTGCCACTATAATTTGAGTGATTTTCAATATCTGAATGTGTAATGCTACCAGTGCTAAAATGGTTTTTGCCATCAGCTTCTGCCTTTTGGGTAGACGTAATCAATGCACCTTTAAGATCGGTATGCTTATTAACATTAATATCGTAACCTTCATCTCCGGCATAAATTCCTGCCTGTTCATTCACACTCTCATGATCAGCATTGATTTTTGATTTATTGAAACTACCACCTGCGGCAAAACCATAGCCTACCGTCACACTACCTTGCATATTCATCTGTTTACCATGGTAGCGAGATTTATCTTGCAAGCTCTCGATATTCAGGTTTTCTGCATCCAATTCAACACGTTTACCCTTCACTTGACTGCCTGCAAGAGTAACATCACCACCTGCATTAATCACGGTTTTACTTTGACTATCACCTACATGGCTAGCAACATAAGTAGTTTCATCACCATTACCGTAACCTTTTCCGTAATTACCGCCGAAAGTAGCCCCAGCAGCTACACCACTACCAACTTTAATAGCAACTCCTGCATTAAAGCCACTAGATTTATTGGTACTACGCTCTTTATGATTCTGCTCAACCGCTTTAACAATCACTTGATTATCAGCCGATAAAAATGTGCCTTGTTTACCAGAAACATCTGAACCTTCAATGATAATATTAGAATCCTTGCCCGCACCTGTCGCACCAATATTCACCTTACCACCAGCATTTACTTTAGATTTTGCTGCAGTATTACCTTCGATATGGGTTCTCGATTCGTTCTTTTGTTGTCCATACGTAATTTGAACACCTACGACAGAATCCACATTGCCACTATCCATAAAATCTTGAATAGATTTACCCGCTTTCATTACACTATCGCCTGCACGGTAAGCATCAAAGCCCGCATTGGCTGCAGCCATTGCGTTTACACGATCGTGCTTACTAGCACCCACTTGTTTAGTAGATTGCACCGCGCCCTGTACAGCCTGAATAGCAGAAAGAACAGGAGAAGTAATCGCAATATTTAAACCTTTTTGTTGAAAAATTTGTTTATTATTGGTTTCGTATTTATCATCTGCCGCTTTAATTTGAACTTTTTTTGCCAGAATATTTACGTCACCTTTTACTGCACTGACCGTACTCGCTGTTTGTCTATAATTATTATCGGCAATCATCGTAGTATTACCGTTCAAGCTACCTACTTGGCTACCTTGTGCATAAAGCTTAGTTTGATTATCTTCTGCAGTTCGTCTTTGACTACCAAAAGTGATACCAATCCCACCACCAGTGAGCGCTCCCGATCTTTTCTTTTGGTAATAATCATCAGAATACACCCGGTTCTCTGCTTCACGAATATCAATATTATTAGCCTTGATCACTAATCCATTTTCAGCTACAGCATTTGAACCTTGAATGTTCACATTTCCTTTATTCGAATGAATATAAATTTTATCTGCATCCAAGGTTGAACCTTGAGCAATATCATAATTGTGATTATGGCGACGAGTTTCTCCTTTTGATTGGAATACACCTCGTTTAGTCCATTTCGTCGCCTCCGACAAACTTTCTTGTTGGCGACTTTCACGAATATTAATATCTCCCTCTGAAAGCACGCTCATTGTGCCATTACTTACCGAAGAAACTCCGCTCATTTCAACAGAATTTTTACCCACAAAACGAGCATCGCCTTCAATATTAAACTCCGAACCAACTTCATTACGTTGTTCAAGTTTATAGTAATTATTGCTGTTTTTAATATAGTGCTGCTTATTTTCAGTTTCTACTGTACCAAGAGAAAGCTTGTTATTTGCGTGGAAATTCGCTTGACCTTTTACATCAACTTTCGCTCCCTTAAAAGTCATATCCTCTTTAGCGTGAAGTGATACTTGACCTTGATTATTTTTATCTCCTACATTAATAGAAGCCACTCTATTGATCGATTTATGTTTAAAACGATCATTATCTGCCGTTTCAGAAAGTGAGCTTTCAATATTAATAGTTTTTGCAATACCAACAAGATTATCCGTCGCATTTAATGAACCACCTAAATTATTAATGCGATTTTTTGCGAGCATATATAAATCTCGTCCCTGAAGTGTACCTCCAGTGTTTTCAATATTATTTGCACTCAAATGTGTTAAATTACGTCCAGAAATCACACCACTATTTTTTACGTCACCTTGCGTATCAATAATAACGTCATTTGCTGAAATCACAGCTCCTCTGCTATCAATATCTGCATTACGACCGACAATATAAACCTGTGGTGCAAGTACTTCTGTTTTCGTACCATCTTTTAACGTAACTTCACGTTTCACCATCCATACCATGTCTGAAGTGAGCTGTTTCATCTGCTCAGCCGTCAATGCTACACCAGGAATTAAATTAAGTTTCGTTGCATATTGCGCACCATTATCCATCAAGGCCTTATACTGTTCATAATCTGACGAATAACCCTGAAGGAAACGTCTGCCAGTAAGTTGATTAATTTGTTCATTAACTAAACGTTGTTCATAGAAACCATCCCCTAAACGTTTCAGAATATTTTTCGGATCGTTATGAATCTGTTTAAACATATAGTCACTGCTAAGCCATTTTGATCTCTGTGTAAAACGCGGATCTGTTTCAACTAAAAACTGTCCAGATGCTGCTGGATTGATTTTATAAAGGCTTGCTTGCGGTAAACTAATATTAGGTAAATGAGTTTTAATACCAAGATCATCTTTGTTTTTAACCACACCAGAAGTTATCGAGTCTAGATTTACACGATGCGCATTCAAATCTGTGTTTAAAGGTGTTTTTTCAGCTACAGAAACACCTTGGAAATCAGATTTACCATCAACAGTAGCCCCTGTTTTTTCGACTGGTTCAGCAATTGTCAATAATTTCAAACCAAAACTAAAATCTTGGGTTGGATGAACATCAGTAAAATCACTATAATTATGATAGTGATGGTGCCCCTTTCTAAGTTTTTTACGTCTCACTTTATATTCTTGAACGAATTGACCTTCATCAGTGACATCAATCGTACCGTGTATATCATCATTATCTAATTTAGAAATTGCGCCACTTAAACGTTCATTTGTTGATTGAGTAAAGACCTTATCATCGAGTAATAATTTTTGCCCTACAAAAATTTGACTTTGTTTATTATTTAGATCTTCACCTGAAAGATGTAATTCTCCACCAATTAATATTTTTGCTGGATCCTGATGTTCTATTGTTGAAGTAGTCGTTGTTCTCGTATAGCGCCATTCTTTCCAACCAAATCCTTCTATACGTGTTCCATTGTTTAATTGGAAATATGAATTTGGATTACGACTACCATTATTCAGGTTATAGTAGCCGTCAACACCACCTCGATAACGATGTGAATCACTTCCTAATGAATATTCATTAATCTGTTCTTTTTCTACTTTTTTACCTAATTTTAGGTGTAAATCTTGGTTTAAAAGATGATGTGTCTTAATCCAACCACTTCCTAAAGCTTCAATGGTCGCACTACCGTTATCAATGCTATTTGCATAACCAGTTGCTTGATTATTTTCATTTAACTGTCCACCAATATAGATATTACCTAAACTCATAATAAGTGAATGATTACGGTTTACTAGATTACCAACACCTAAATCAAGTCTCTCTCGAGCAGCGATAGTCGCCGCTGTTCCGTCAGCATTTTCAAGGTTATTTAAATTGTTTGCTTGAATTGCAAGGTGCCCGCCATAAATACGTGCCGTACCAATGTTATTTACATCATTGGCTTTAATCACTGTGGTATCGCCATCAATTAAGCCAAAGTTATTTAACTTATTAGTTTGAATACGTGTATTTATTGAAGAAATTTCTGCATTAGCATTATTTTGAATAGTAGATCCTTCAACTGATGCTGAATTACCTACCACAAGGTTGGAATTATTAACAAAATCACCTTTTGTTTTAAAAGTAAGATTATTGCCTACACCAAAGGCTTTATTTAGGGTAAAGCTATCATTTAACTCAATACCCAAATCTCCTTTTGTAATAATAGAACCCTCATCAACTAATGTTTTAGCTTGCAATGTTGTGCCAATCACTGATTCAATTGTTCCTAGTGCATTATTTACAACTAAGGTCAAATCTGGATTTACAATATCAACTCGACCAGTTGATAAAATCTCACCTTTTTGATTATCAAGAGATTGATTAATTTTAAGATTTGCTGATTTTCCAACATAAATGCCGCCAGATTGGTTTTCAACATGATCTGCATTCATTACTAAATTAGCTGTTTGAATACCTTGAGTAGGGGTATCTTGCTTAGCTTTTGTATTTTTATTATTTACATTTGTAACATTTAACACTAAACGATTTGTTGCACTAACCAAAGAGCCTTTGTCACCTTCAGCCTCATTATCCATCGTGGTCAAATTTAATGTTGAATTCACACTTTGAACAATGCCACCTTTGTTATTTAAATTTGTACCAGATAATGTTAAATCCTGAGACGAAATTACACCTTGTGCATTATTTATTGCAGCAGAAGAAATCGCTGCTGTTTTCGCTGAAATATCACCTTGTGTGTTATTCAAATTTTGGGTTTGAATCGTTAAATCAGACTCTCCCTGAATCACTCCTTTAAGGTTATTTAAATCATTTGCAAGCAATGTCGCACGAGAAACAGATGAAATAATGCCATCTTGGTTGTGTAAATTTTCTGTTTTTAATGATAGTTCGCCTTGGCTATAAACAATACCACGCTGATTATTAAATTGATTAACTGATAAATCTGCGCGATTTCCGGCAATCAGTTTTCCATCTTCATTATTAACTTGCTGCGCAGTCAATAAAACTTGTCCACCTAACATTTCACCTTTCTGGTTATTTAATGTTGAGGTACTAATATCAAGACTATTTTTTCCAAATAAATAACCAGATTGAGACTCTATATGTCCTGCATTTGTGTTAAGTTTCACACCTTGATTTGACCAAATCACACCTTGATTATTTTGAATTAACGGACTTTGAATAGAGATCAACCCTTCAGCAGCGATTTTCCCTTGAGTATTATCTAACCCTTTTTTTAAATTCAGTGAAAAGGCTTCTTTACCACGTTGAATCCAGCTACTCTTCTTATTATTAAGTTGTGCAGTATCTATCACAAAATGCCCTGCATTTAGGTTAGTATTCTCCGCTAGAATAGCGTCTGGACTGATTAATGTAGTATTCCCCTCACTGTATAATGTTGCTTGCTTTAAATTTAAAGGTGAGTAAGTAGATTGGAAAGCAATACTATCAGCAGTTGATTGACTTTCAGATAAATCAAGGGTACCTGCTTTAGCATTAATTTGGCCACTCGCTAGATGCTGAGCTTTAGATGAAACAGAATTTTCAGCTGAGAGCATAATGCTAGCACCTTGGGCACTTTGACTATCTAATGAACGAGTCTCACCTTGTGTAGTTTCTTGAGCAGTTACACCTGCAGCGATTAACGCACCTTTACTAGCCTCAATATTCTTCGCTTGGTAAGTAACATTACCCTTCACTACAGTTTCACCTGTTTGAGTGAGATTATCCTTAGCTTGAACTAAGATCCCACCCTGACGCGAAACAATCGAACCATGTTGTGCTACATTAGCTTGAGAGCGTAATGATACATTACCTTGCTTAGTTTCAATTTTCCCGGTATTTTCAATCGTTTTCTTTGCGCTGAGCTCAGCTTGTTGTGTCGAACTGATAGTACCACTATTGACAATTTTCCCTTGACTATCAATCTTCACCTCACCTGCAGCTGCACCAATATGCCCTGCATTACGTACACCAAGACCTTGACCGTTATCCACTAAATGGATTTTCTCAGCATACATCCCACCCAATTGGCTCACATCAACACTGTAGCCTTGGTTTTCACTCTGGGTATCAGAAGTGCGGTCAGTGTTATCGGTGTTTTTATCGCCCACGTACACAACTGAATCATTAGTGCGGTCAATGTTGTTTTTACCCGTGGTAACTTTAATCCCTTTCTTCGACCAAACCCCACCTTTGATTTCGGCTTTCTCCGCGATAATATCGGTGTAATCAGATTGGCTGTTATCCATGCCTTTTTGGCCAACAGTCACTTTGCCGCCTTTTACGCGATAGCCTTTTAATTCACCATTTTCTACTTCTGCTTTACCGGTTGTCAGCGTTGTGCGTCCAGCATTAATCACACCACAGCCATCACATTGGATACCACTAGGGTTGGCAATCACCACATCTGCTTTTTTACCTGCTACTTCCACATAACCTTTTAAACGGCTTGGATTCGCGGAGTTCACCTCGTTAAGAATGACTTTTGCTTCACCACGAGCAAGATTCGGGTTGCCTTGCACCCATCCTGCCATTTGTGTTTGTGCCGCTTTACGAGCATTGTTTAACACAGCCCCTTTCTCTGCCACATCAAATTGTGAATATTGGTTACGCGATACACCAGCCTGACTTGGCGCTTGAATATTAACTTGTGGAATGCCATTACCTGTTTGTAATACTGTCGGCTGTTGATTAGCTGGTGCTGATTTATCCGCACGAATAGCCATATCTTCTGCTTGAACTGAAGGTGAAAGGAACACAAAACCTAATGCCAACATTAAGCTAAAATGAATTGGATTGAGTGAGAGTGCGGTTGAAAACAACCCTGTTTTTGCTTGTACTGAACTCATATTCTCACTTTGTGCTTTACCTTGTGATTTAGCAAGTTCAGATACCACAACAAGTTGATTTAATACACGGCTAAAAATAACTTTGTAATGACGTTTATTCATGTTCTCAATTTCCTTTAAATTTTAAATTCTGTTTAATTTCAATTAATCTGATAAATACGTATTAAAAACGGTAACTTACATTAAACCCAGTAGTAACATTACTGGTTCTAAATCCTTCCGGCTTTTTAATCGGTTTACCTACGAAATAATCATAGTTAATTCCCCATAATTTGCCTCTAAGACCAATCACCCCACCAATTAGGCTACTTCCTATTTGAAGCTCATCTTGACTAGAATGCACTTTACCTTGGTCTATGCCTAAATAAAGCTCATGTCCTTTATTGGCTATATCCCAACCAAGTTCATTACGCCACAACCAACCTTTTTCACCCGAAAGCGAAAGCTCACCATCAAAACCTCGTACGGTATAACGCCCACCAATACTAAATTTATCCTGTTGAATTAAAGGTGTACGATTCCATTGACCATTCCAGCTGGTATTGAAACGAAATGGTTGATTACCTATCGTAAAGGGATACGTTAAATCAAGTCCGGCTGTAAGAATTTGCATGCGTGAAGTCCCTTCACCAAACGCTTCTTCTGGTGCAGGTAGCGCTTTATTACCGCCTGTACCACGCTTGTAACCAGCAAAAATCTGCAAAACAAGGTCGCTGATGTAGTGAGTATGATTAATCCCCACTTCCCAACCAGCTGTTCGACGACGTTGTACTTCAACTTCTGTATCATCAATATAGTTATGAGATTTTTTCGTCCATAACGCACCATTGATATATGTTTTATGTTGACTACCACGAGAGAGTAAGCGACTTAAATTCGCTTTCATTTGTTGGCTTTCGCCAGAATAGACATAAGACTCAAAAGCCCCTGCCACTGTTTGATGATAAGAATATTTAGAGCCTGAAAGAGTTAAAAGGTAGTTTCTCCAAGGAATAGAATAATAGAGTGTGATGTTTTTACTACCATAATCACCTTCTGCATCATCACTATTACGCTTGAAGCTACGCGTACCACTGATGTAGAACATATCGTTCAGCGTTAACACATTATCCCAAGAAAATGTTGCTGAGCCCTGTAAGCGACCTGTTGCTTTACTGCCTGAATCATCTACACCTAAAGTTAAATGAAAAGGTAAAGTCTGCTTATAGGAAATCACTATATCGGTTTCCCCTACATTTTCACTTGGTACAAGCTCCATATTGGCATCAGCACTTGGTACACGTTTTAAGTTTTCTAATCCTTGCTCAATATTGCGTACATTTAACATGTCCCCTTGCGACATTGGCATAGCAAACCATAGCGTACCGCGTGTCGCAAATGGAATAGCACTTTGGTCTTGTAATTGAATGCGACCCACTTTACCGGGTATCACCGTTAAAACTAACACGCCTGAACGTAAATCTTGCGGTTCAACCACAACACGTGTTGTCACATAACCTGCATCAATCAAGCGATTTTGAATACGACGAAGTAATACGTTAATCCCTTCTGAACCAATACAAGCCGGTAGCGCAAAATCACGTTCAGCATACACTGATTTTAATGCCCAAGAAAATTGGCTAGGTTGAGCAAGTTTAAGAGGAGTTGTGGATGAAGTGGATTCTTCAGCTTGATAGTCTGTGAGTGCTAATTGATTGATGGGGAAACATTGTGCTTCATTTTGTGGAAAGCTAGGGGACGATTCTTTTTCTGCCTCTAAACGTACATTCGATGATTGCGTTTGCTGGGCCAAAATAGCAGCCTCTTGTTCCGCTTGTTGCTTTTGTTGTTGGGCATCAATTTGTTTTTCTACATTTGTATTTGTAGAAGGGGGATTGGCAAAAACAAAAGGGGAAATAAGTAATAAACTGGAAAAAAAAGAGAGCAATAAATTTTTCATCTATTATGTCGATTAGAGTTAAGTTATTGATAAATATAGACCAGTAGGATATCAAATTTTTCTCAAAAAAGCCATTAAAATTTATGTGGTTAAGATAACGACATATTGACTTTATTAAAGTTTCAAAACTCTTTAAAAACTGACCGCACTTTTTGTCCAGATACTTTAATTTGTATGCTATTCAAATAGCACACAACCAGCCTCTATACTTAGCTCTTATTTTATTAGATATAAGAATTAATAATATTGGTGTTAATAATCCATAAAAAATACAGCCAAAACAAAAATGAATTATAATAATTTTTATACATAAGTATTTAAAAATAAATTTTAAAAATATAAATATAAAAACAAACAAAACAATAATAAATTTTTAATATAATTAATTAATGCAAAATAAATTTACATTGCTATAATGCCTTGAGTTAGTAAAAATCAAAGGTATTTTAATATGCGAAAAGGCATCATTATTCTAGGGTTATCGCTTCTTTTAACAGCTTGTGATTTAGGTTTTCCTAAAATGACCGTTAATTACGATAATTTGCCTCAAGGGAAAATTAAAGAATATATTACTAAAAATTTTCCTAATGAGCCTGAAAGAGAAGCACTAATCAAATTGATTTATCCTCATTTAAATGGTGATAATCGTGCAGATAGCATCAAAAAGGCAGTATCCCAAATGGGCATGACTTGTGAGGCAAGGAAAGAAATTTGCGAGTATACCGGATCCATTAGAACGAAACTGACTGGGCATAGTTCAGGAAGTGGTCGAGCAAAACGCATTTATCATATTGTTATTTCACCTAAAAAAGGAATGGATTCATTGACCCTTGAATATCAAATTTTAGAAGATACTGAAAACTAAAACCCAAGAAAGATAAAAGGTACTTAACATGAAAAAATTACTCACAATATCCCTTGCTCTACTTTCCCTAGTTTCAATTGGCTGTGAAGCGAGTGGCCATGAGAATCATTCTGGGATTCAATCTTCAATTTCAGACAGAAAAAGTAATGCAACAGATTTAAACTTGATGCTAGATGAGGTTTTTAAAACCCGTATTACTGACATTGCAAGTCAACGTGCGGATGTTAGTCATATTGTCTCCAAATATATTCATTCAGGAATGGATAAGAAAGAAATTGAAAATTTAATTTCGGACCAATTTAAAGTTTTAGAAAAAAACGATAATAAACTGTTTGCACACTATAAAAAGGGTGAAGGTTATTTGGGCAATAGACGTGATTTTTATATCGAGTTACTTTTTAACAAAGATGGAAAATTATTAAAAAATAAATCTTATTTAGATAAAAGCAATAATCTTTAATCCCTTCTTCATAGTCTTATACCAATAAAAGTGCGATTAAAAACACACTGATTTTTTAACCCACTTTTATTATTACAATAACACAATTCTTCCATCAAGATACCTGATTTAATCAGCAATTAAATCTCTCAACAATCATACCAAAAATTGTTCATTCTTAAACCAATTAAACAAGCCATTTGAACTAACTAATTTTCCAAATAGTCAAAGCAATCGTAAAAGGAATGCTTTTACACGCCGGATTGCATAAGTGCTTAGGCAAGCAATCCCGACAAAAATAGAGGAGTAGATTTATGAAATCTAAATTGATGAAAGGGTTAGTGATTGTTGCATTAGCAGGAAGCTTAACCGCTTGTGAAATGGACAGACAACAACGTCATACTGCAACAGGTGCAGCAATCGGTGGCGTAGCCGGTGGTTTATTAGGTGGTGATATTGCCACAACACTCGGCGGCGCAGCATTAGGTGGCGTAATTGGTAGTCAAGTGAACAAAGGCGGAGACTACGATGACAGAGAATATCGCCATCATAAAAAACATAAAAAACATCACCATCACAGAAGACATCGTGATTGGGATGACGACTGGGATGATTAATTCAAAATACAGATAAAAATGACCGCACTTTTGAGATACAAATCAAAGTGCGGTCGTTTTTTAGGTTAGAAAGTAAATGATTAATACATGCCTTCGCGCTCTTCACGGGTGCTGATAAAGATATTTTTCACCTGTGTATAAGCGTCAAGCATCATTTTATGGGTTTCACGACCTATACCGGAGGTTTTATAACCACCGAAAGGAGCTCCAGCTGGTAAACGGTTATAACAGTTCACCCAAACACGACCGGTTTCAAGTGCTCGTGCAACTCGTAGCGCACGGTTAATGTTATATGTCCACACCGCACCACCTAGGCCATAATCACTGTCATTTGCCATTTTAATTACATCTGCTTCATCCTTGAATTTGATTACCACAGCAACCGGACCAAAAATTTCTTCTTGTGCCACGCGTTTTTTGTTATCAGGCGCTAAAATTAAGGTTGGTTGGAAAAATTCGCCTCGAGCCAATGCCGGGTCGGTTGATTTACCTCCACCAACGACGATTTGACACCCTTCTTCTTTAGCAATATCAACATACTTGCTAATAACCTTAACTTGATTTCCGTTTACTTGCGCCCCCATTTGCGTGTCATCTTCCCAAGGTAAGCCGACTTTAACTTTCTTAAATTCTTCTTTTAGTGCCGCGATAAATTTATCGTAAACGCTTTCTTGTACGAAAATACGTGAACCGGCACAACACACTTGCCCTTGGTTGAAGAGAATTCCTTTTTGTGCGCCCTCCAATGCTTTATCAAATGGCATATCGTCAAAGAAAATATTGGCTGATTTACCACCCAATTCCAAGGTGGATGGAATCAACATTTCAGCAGCAGCTACACCAATTTTTCTACCAATTTCGGTGGAACCGGTGAATGCCAGTTTGTTAAATCCAGTATGGTGCAACATGTATTCGCCAGATTTAGAACCCTTACCAGTAATAACATTGAAGACACCTTTCGGTAATAAATGATTAATTTTTTGAGCTAAGGAAAGTAAGCTCAATGAAGTAGTGGAAGATGGGTGAATCACGACGGTACAACCTGCTGCCAATGCCGGTGCTATTTTCCATGCAGCCATTAAGAACGGAAAGTTCCATGGAATAATTTGACCAACAACGCCAATAGGCTCGCGTAAAATCAACGACAAATCTTCGCTATCCAGTTGGTTTGCGACACCTTCTTCGGCGCGAATAACACTGGCAAAATAACGGAAATGATCTGATGCCAACGGAATATCTGCTGCGCGTGTTTCGCGAATCGGTTTACCGTTATCCAACGTTTCTTGTAAAGCGAATAATTCGGTATTTTCGTCAATAACATCTGCAATTTTATTCAAAATTGTAGCTCGTTCCGTTGCGCTGGTATTTTTCCAGGTTTTAAAGGCCTCTTTCGCAGCATTCACTGCAGCATCGACATCTGCATCCGTAGCGTCAATAAAGGTGGCTAAGGCTTCACCATTTGCAGGGTTATATGCTGTTAAGGTATTACCCTCAGAGCCATTTGTCCATTCGCCGTTGATCAATAAACCATAATGTTTATCAAATACATTAAGATCTTTTGTCATCTGTTTTCTCCTTTTTTCTGCGTTGTGAATCAAAGTAATACCTGGTCTTTTTACACCATCAGGTCTTTAATATTTTGTCCGTAAAAGAGGACTATGGGTTGATTTTAGTACAAAACAAGACTTAAAACTGGGAGACAGATCACATTTTGATGGTGAGAAGGAAAGGTAGAGAAAATTGATTTGATAGGTGAAAAAAAACAAAGTACAGAAAAACTCATTGAAAAAAGACCGCACCTGAATGGATAAAATCAAAGTGCGGTGACGATTTTCTTCATTTTTGACATAGACACTCCAACTACACATAATTAAAATATAACTCTAAAGAGTTATTTTAATTATAGAGAGGTAATAAAAGAGAAAATGTGATCTTGGTCAAAAAAAGAACAATTAATACTGAATAAAAATAAAAAAACATTATATAAATTAATATATAATGTT
>CABSXY010000022.1 GCA_902481695.1 uncultured Haemophilus sp.
TCACATCTTGAGCCAGTTTATCTATGCGTTTATCCACGGCTTGCAGATAGCGCTGTAAATCAGGTAGGCGATCATAGCCGCTCTTTTGCACAAAACCTGGATAAATTAGCCCTGCTAATTGCGCCTTAATATCGGAAAACGCAAAGGCCATGGTGAAATCCATTTTGCCTTTTAAACGTTGGTTTAAGGCATGGTTAAGGGAGAGGATTTGCTCTACTTTCTGCGCAATATCCACGGTCACTTCGTTAAGGTTTTCTCGAACAAAATCACGCAATTTTTCAAAGCCTGCTTCATCCCACACAAAACCGCCAAAATCGGCAATCAGTTTATCCACGGCACAAGCGATACAGTCATCAATCAAATCCAACACGCGACCGAACGGAGTAAAATACAGCCCCAATTTAGCTTTATTCGGCAATTTTTCATGCAGATATTTAATAGGTGATGGCACATTAAGTAACAACAAGCGGCGCAAACCTTGTTGCATTGCCACCGCTTGCTCAAACTCTGTTTCAAACAGTTTGATACCTACCGCATCTTTTTCATCCACAAGGGCTGGAAAAGCTTTGACGCTAAAACCACGTTGTTTTTGTTCGTAACATTGTGGTAAATCTGCAAAACTCCAAATATGCAGCCCGCTTTGCTCAATGCCATCATCTGCCACAGCAGAAATACTTTCCTGAACACGATCTTTTAAGTTGAATTTCAGCTCATCCAAATTCATGGATTCGGCAATTTTCTTACCGTTTTCATCCACCACGCGGAACGTCATTTTTAAATGGCTTGGAATTTGTTCCCAATTCCAATGTTCCGCTTCTACGGTGACACCCGTCATACGACGTAATTCATAAATTAGCGTATCTAATAACGGTTTTTCCAACGGCACAGCTCGACTTAAAAAAGCTTGGGCATAATTAGGTGCAGGCACGAAGTTACGGCGATAAGATTTAGGCAGAGATTTAATCAGCGCAATCACTAATTCTTCACGCAAGCCTGGAATTTGCCAGTCAAAGCCGGTCATTTCCACTTGGTTGAGCAATGGCAACGGAATATGAACCGTCACGCCGTCTGCATCAGTACCCGGTTCAAATTGATACGTCAGTTTGAGTTTTAAATTGCCTTGATGCCAGAAATTCGGGAAATCCAACTTGCTCACTTGCTCCGCATCATCGTTAATCAAGAATGAGCGTTCAAAATTAAGCAATTCCGGATCTTTTTGCTGCGCCTTTTTCCACCAGGTATCAAAATGTTTTTGAGAAACCACTTCCGTACCAATACGCTGATCGTAAAATTCAAAAAGCGTGCGGTCATCCACCAAGATATCGCGGCGGCGGCTTTTGTGTTCCAACTCCTCTACTTCTCGAACGAGTCGTTGATTTTCTTTGAAGAATTTATGTTTGGTATTCCAATCCCCTTCTACCAAGGCAGATTGAATAAAGATCTCGCGGCTCACCGTTGGATCAATAGCACCGTAATTCACTGGTCGCGCAGCCACAATCGGCACACCGTAAAGCATGACTTTTTCATCTGCAATCACGGCGCCACGGGATTTCGACCAACGCGGTTCGGAATAGGATTTTTTAATTAAATGCTCGGCAAGTGGCTCAATCCATTCTGGCTCGATTTCCGCCACCATACGCCCCCAAAGTTTGGAGGTTTCCACTAACTCTGCCGCCATCACCCATTTCGGTTGTTTTTTGAAAAGCACAGAATTGGGGAAAATCGCAAAATGGGCATTACGCGCGCCAAGATATTGTTGTTTTTCCACCTCTTTTAAGCCGATATGAGAAAGCAAGCCGCTTAAAAGTGCGGTATGAATTTGCTGATATTCTGCTTTTTCGGAATTAATCGGCAAGCCCATTTCACGCACGGTTAAACGAATTTGATGATAAATATCTTGCCATTCACGAATACGTAAATAATTTAAGAAATCCTTTTGGCATTGACGACGGAATTGGTTTTTACTCAATTCTTTTTGTTGTTCTTGTAGATAACGCCAAAGATTTAAGAATGCCAAGAAATCTGATTTTTTATCAGCAAAACGTCGATGTTTTTCATCGGAAGCTTGTTGTTTTTCTTGTGGGCGCTCGCGAGGATCTTGAATGGATAACGCGGCAACAATAATCATCACTTCATGCAACGCACCTTGTGAGACAGCGGTCAGTAACATCTTCGCTAAACGAGGATCTACAGGGAGTTGAGCTAATTGACGACCTACTGCGGTTAATTGACGTTTCTCGCCCGCTTTGGTGCGAACCATTTCAAAAGCACCTAATTCTTCCAACAGTTTTATACCATCTTGAATATGGCGTTTATCTGGGGCATCCACAAATGGGAAGGCTTCAATATCATCCAAACCCAATGCTGTCATTTGCAAAATAACGGAGGCTAAATTGGTGCGCAGAATTTCAGGATCGGTAAACTCCGGACGAGAATTAAAATCCTCTTCCGAATATAAACGAATACAAATCCCTTCACTCACACGACCACAACGACCTTTACGCTGATTAGCAGATGCCTGTGAAATGGGTTCAATCGGTAAACGTTGTACTTTGGTGCGATAGCTATAACGGGAAATGCGTGCCGTACCTGGGTCAATGACATATTTTATGCCCGGCACGGTCAATGAGGTTTCTGCGACGTTGGTCGCCAACACGATGCGATTTAAACCGCTAGGATGAAAAATTTTATTCTGTTCTTGCGCAGACAAGCGAGCAAAGAGCGGTAGAATTTCCGTGTGTTTTAGATTTTGTTTTTGTAAAGCTTCGGCGGTATCGCGAATTTCACGCTCACCGTTCATAAAGATCAAAATATCACCTCGGCCTTCTGCTTGCAGTTCATCCACTGCGTTGAGAATGCCTTGTAGCTGATCTTGATCGTCTTCCTCTACTACGGGACGATAACGCACTTCAACGGGATAGGTTCTGCCCGAAACTTCGATAATCGGGGCATTGTTGAAATGTTTGGAAAAGCGTTCCACATCAATGGTCGCGGAAGTGATGATAAGTTTTAAATCACGACGACGTGGCAACAACTGTTTCAGATAACCGAGAATAAAATCGTTATTTAGGCTACGTTCGTGGGCTTCATCAATAATCAAGCAAGAATATTGGTTGAGGAAACGATCGTTTTGAATTTCTGCTAGCAGAATCCCGTCGGTCATCAACTTGATTTGCGTATCATCACTGATTTGATCGTTAAAACGAACCTTATAACCGACTAAACTGCCAAGCTCCGTTTCCAGTTCTTCCGCAATACGTGCCGCCACCGAACGAGCGGCAATACGGCGAGGCTGAGTATGACCAATCATACCCAAATTGCCGAAACCTAATTCCAAACACATTTTCGGCAATTGGGTGGTTTTACCTGAACCGGTTTCCCCTGCCACCACGATGACCTGATGTTCAGAAAGCAGTTTTTGAATTTCTGCTTTACGTTGACTAACTGGCAAACTCTCTGGAAAAACAATCGGATTTTTAACCGCACTTTTACGATTTTCTACACGTAATTGAGCCTGTTCAATCTGCATCTGAATTTCAGCTGCAACAGCTTGTTGAGCCTCTTGGCTTTTAATTTTTCCAATACCATGAATACGAGCAGATAAACGACGTTGATCCACCAGCATGATATCCTTGAGTTTAGAAAAGAGAGATTGTTGTATCGGATTTAATTCACGTCTGACTGATTTGTTCTTCATACTGATTTACTTTTAAAACCACCGTAAGCCAAGCAAAGCCAACCAATTAAAAATAACGAGCCTCCAATCGGTGTCACCCAAACGAGGAATTTGCCTGCACCAAGCGCAAGTGCATAAAGGCTGCCACTAAAGAGCAGAATACCGTACGCCCAAGTCCCTGCGGCAAGATTAACTATTTTGTTTGCAACCAATGCTTCACGGCATAATTGCAAAATGCCAATCGCTAAAATCGCAATGGTGTGGAACATTTGATATTTCACACCCGTTTCAATCCACGCTAATTCTTTAGGTTCTAAAACCTTACTTAATCCATGTGCCGCAAAAGCACCAATCGTCACACACAAAAAACCGCTTAATCCCGCGATAAATAACCATTTGTTTTTCATTTAAAATTTTCCTATTAATACCGATAAAATCCCTGCGGCGATGAGAGGTCCCACCGGAATACCGCCTAAGAAAGATACACCAATAATCGTACCAATTAATAATCCTGTCACCAAAACAGGTTGTTCACTCATTAATGGCACCCCTTTCCCCGCAAGCCATGCGACGAATACCCCAGTTAAAATAGAAACACCCATTTTCCAGTTTAAAAATGAACTGAGATCGGGCAGTTGGATGTTTCCCGACACTAACGGCGCTAGGACACCAATCGTTAAAATGATAATCCCGATTTTGACACCGTATTGTTCGAGTATAGGAATGTATTTGGATAATAAGGTTTGCTGCATGATTAACAGCACAGCAGCTGAGATGGTAATCGCGCTATTTTGACTCATTAAGCCCAAAACGATTAAGAAAACCAATAACAACGCGATCATATTGAATTGTAATGACATAATACCTCTAAAGTGCGGTCAAAAAACTGACCATTTTTATGCGTGTAAAGTTTTTGTAAATTATACCAATTTCTTGCTTTTCTGTGTTTTTTATTTAGTGAAAAAAAGCTAGAATACAAAAGAACTTACTTCTCATCCTCCCTGTTTTTACTAAGGTTCCTTTGCCCTATGTCGAATGTCGTCAGCCCTGAATTGATTAAAACTGTTGTTCTACTCGCCACCAGCGTAACCATCGTGCCGCTTTTTAAGCGTATTGGCTTAGGTAGCGTATTAGGTTATTTAGTGGCAGGCTGTTTAATTGGTCCTTCGGTATTTGGCATGATAGAAGATGCGGAATCAGTTCTCCATATGGCGGAACTGGGCGTGGTGATGTTCTTATTCATTATCGGTTTGGAAATGCATCCCGAACGCTTATGGGCAATGCGAAAAGCAATCTTCGGGCGAGGTTTTCTACAAGTCGGGCTATGTGGTGCATTGCTGACTTTTGCCGGTATCTATATATTAAATCTTCCTAAAGAAGTCGCATTTATTGCGGGTATGGGCTTTACGCTCTCCTCTACTGCTATCGTAATGCAGGTATTAGAAGAACGCGGGATTACGAACACACCAAAAGGCCAACGGGTGATTTCAACCTTAATCTTTGAAGATTTATCCATTGTGCCATTATTGGCTTCTATTGCCTTTTTAACGCCTGAAACCAAACACATTGAACATCAAACCAACTGGACATCTATTGCTATTGCACTCGGTGCCGTTGTCGGTCTAGTGGTTGCGGGTAAATGGTTAATGAACCCTATTTTCCGCTTAATTTCAAAAGCTCATATTCGTGAAATGATGACCGCAGCTGCCTTGCTTGTCGTATTAGGCGCAGCCTTAGCCATGGAAGCAAGTGGCCTTTCAATGGCGATGGGCGCATTCGTTGCGGGTGTAATGCTTTCAGAATCCGCATTCCGTCACCAATTAGAAGCCGATATTGAACCGTTCCGTGGTCTATTGCTCGGTCTCTTCTTTATGGGCGTTGGGATGTCACTTGATTTAACCTTGGTGTTCGACAATGCACTTTGGTTATTAGGTATCGTGTGCCTTTATATCATCGGCAAAGCCTTAGCCGTTTACACTGTTGCTCGTATTACGAAACTTGACCGAAAAGAATCCGTTGGACGAATGACCATTATGGCACACGGTGGTGAATTTGCATTCGTACTCTTCTCTGCTGCAACTACGGCAGGTGTAATGACAAAAGATCAAAATGCAACTTTTACTGCAGCAGTCATTATTTCGATGCTATTTTCCCCACTGATTGGTTTATTGATGCGTAAAATCAACCAACGTAAATCAACAAATCAAGAGGAAAAAATCGATACTAGCGATCTCGATCCAATTGTGGATTTAGAAGATAGCGTACTCGTGATTGGTTTTGGTCGTTTCAGCCAAATCGTGTGTCAATCACTTCTTGTTCGTGGCATTAATGTATCGGTGATTGACCGCAACATCGAAAACATTCGCGCGGCAGCTAAATTTGGTTTTAAAGTTTATTACGGTGACGGTATCCGCCTTGATGTATTACGCGCTGCCGGTATCGAAAAAGCCAAATGTGTCGTCATCGGGATTAACGATACACAACGTATTGAAAGCATTGTTCAGAATCTGAAAGATGCTTATCCGAAACTCCCAATTTTGGCTCGGACTTATGACCGCAAAACGACTGTGAGTCTTATTAAGAAAGATGTGGATTTTATTGTACGTGAAACCTTTGAGTCTGCACTTACGCTCAGCCATGCAACATTAATGCAATTAGGTATCAATAAAATTGAAGCTGATGAGGTCATTGCAGAAGTTCGTTACTTAGATCAAGAACGATTGAATGAAGAAGTTTTACATGGTTTTTCTACGGACATCATCCGAAAATATTGGATGCCAAAACCTTTCATTAAACCACATTCTGATGCTGAAGCACTAAATGAAGAAACGGCAGAGATTTTAGAAAAAGAAGATGACACCAATGACGAAGCAGCGGTTGAAACCCTTCTTCATGATGATTCTGAAGCCGAAAAACAAAAAGAAGTCGAATAATAAAAAAGCCCGATAAATCATTATCGGGCTTTTTTGTTAGGCTTTCATTGTCACAATCCAGCAGTTGTGGATTTGTTTATTACGCTCAAAATCAAGCGGTAAGGTTTTCGCTGAAATTTCAACCGCACTTAATCCCAATTCATCTAACGCCTCAAAATCCATTTTAAAACCACGTTTATTGTTCGAGAACACGATGGTGCCGTTAGGGCGTAAAATACGTTTGAGATTACGCATTAATTTGATGTGATCTCGTTGTACATCCCAGCTGTCTTCCATACGTTTAGAATTTGAGAATGTTGGCGGATCCACGAAAATCAGATCAAACTGACGATCACATTTTTCTAACCATTGTAAGCAATCTGCTTGGATGAGTTTGTGCTGTTTGCCTTCGATATCATTTAAAATCAGGTTTTGCTCTGCCCAGTTTAAATAGGTGTTAGACATATCCACGGTCGTTGTTGATTTCGCTCCACCTAGTGCAGCATGCACTGTTGCAGAACCGGTATAAGCAAAAAGGTTGAGGAAATCTTTGCCTTTTGCCATTTCACCAACCATTTTACGGGTTAAGCGATGATCTAAGAATAACCCTGTATCTAAATAATCCGTTAAATTCACCCAAAGCTGTGCGCCGTATTCATTTACATAGAAATATTCGCCTTTATTGGCCAATTTTTCATATTGATTGGTGCCTTTTTGTTTTTGACGGACTTTCAAAATCAGTTTATTGGTTTCAATACCAGTGACTTGCAAGGTTGCAGTCACTGCATCCAATAAACGTTGACGGGCTTTATTTTCATCAATATTTTTCGGGGCGGCATACTCTTGCACCACGATATGATCGCCATAACGATCCACCGCTACGTTATATTCCGGTAAATCAGCATCATATAAACGATACGCATCAAGGCCTTGCTGTTTCGCCCATTTTTCAATTTTCTTGATATTTTTTTGCAAGCGATTCGCAAAATCCACCGCGACCGTTGAAGTGCGGTCAAATTCAAGCGGATTTTCAACCGCACTTTCTTTGCGCTCGGAAATTTGATAATTCTTCTGAACACAATCTAATGGGCCATTTTTCGCTTTAAATTGACGATAAGAACGCATACGCAAGCAATCAAGCAACGTAGATTCACTACTGAAAATTGACGCATTCCAACCACCAAATTCATTTTTAAGGCGCTGTCCGAATACGGAATACAACGCAATCAACGCAGGGGTTGTGCCTAAACGTTCACCGTAAGGCGGGTTACAAATCACTGTTCCCACTTCATCTGGACTTGGATTTTTTAATGCGGCGACATCACCTTGTTTCCATTGAATTAAATGTGCCACACCTGCATTTTGCGCATTCTTTTGTGCTTTTTTCAGTACGCGATGATCGAGATCGAAACCATAAAAATGCGGTTTAGGGTTTTGATTAAAATAAGTTTCAGCTTGCTGTACCGCTTCTGCTTTCACCTTATCCCAAGCATCTTGATTATGCCCTTTCCAGCAATCAAAGCCCCAATGTAAACGATGTAATTGCGGTGCAA
The DNA here is from genome assembly GCA_902481695.1 of uncultured Haemophilus sp. Taxonomy (GTDB): domain Bacteria; phylum Pseudomonadota; class Gammaproteobacteria; order Enterobacterales; family Pasteurellaceae; genus Haemophilus_D. The sequence continues at coordinate 8,142 of CABSXY010000022.1, forward strand.
TTTGTGCTTCCATCTGCGCGGCTTCAATTAGCAAGGTGCCCGAACCGCACATTGGATCCACTAAAGGTGTCCCTTTTTTCCAACCTGAACGAAGCACAATCGCGGCAGCTAAGGTTTCACGTAAAGGCGCTTGCCCTGTATCTTCACGATAACCACGTAAATGTAATGCTTCGCCACTTAAATCGAGTGAAACGACGAGCTCTTCTTTATTCAAATAAACATGAATTCGCACATCTGGGTAGTCTTTATCCACATTTGGGCGCGCTTTCCCTTGGCGTTCAAAATAATCCACAATGGCATCTTTCACACGCATCGCACCAAATTGGGTGTGACGAATTTCTTGGTTTGTCCCATTGAAATCAACAAAAAATGTAGCTTTCTCATCAAAATAACTTAACCAATCCTGCCCTGTCACAATTGAATACAAGTCTAAATCACTATACACCTTGCCATTTACAATAGGTAACAAAATACGTGAAGCCAAACGTGACCATAATAAGCTGCGATAAAGTGTTTCATCATCAGCCTGAAAATGTACGCCGCCTTGTGCAATTTTACATTCCGTTGCACCAAGCTCTGTCAGCTCGACTTTTAAGAGTTCTTCAAAACCACGGGCAGTTGTGGCAAATAATTGTTTCATGCGTTTTCTCAATAGGGAAAAATTGGCCGGATTATAGCACGAAAGTGCGGTTAAATTGGGGGATATTTCAAGAATATTCCCCCTCTTTTGTAAAGAGGGGGCGAGGGGGAGATTTTGATTATTTACTTAAACATTGAGCATAGCTATCAGCGGTGGCTTGAAGGAAATTCGCATAAGAATTTGGACCAAGCTGTACATTATCGCCAATAGGATCTAAACGACCTACGTTAACTTTTGTACTTTGCGCAAGCGAATCAATCACTTTTGGTGTGAATTGAGGCTCAGCAAAAAGACAATTTACATGGTGTTCTTCTATTTCTTCTTTGATGTGAGCAATGGTTTTTGCACCTGGTGCCACTAATGGATTAATGGTGAAATAACCGGTTTGATTTAAACCATACGCATCATTGAAATAGCTATAAGCATCATGGAATACAAAGAAACCTTTATCTTTAAGTGGCGCTAATTGTGCTTTGATCTTGTCGCTTTGTTCAGTCAAAGTGCGGTTAAAATCGGCTAAGTTTTTCGCAATGAGTTCTTTTTTATCCGGATGTTGTTCCGTTAATTTATCCGCGACTTTCTGTGCCACAATTTGGCTGATGGCTGGTGAATACCATAAATGCCAGTTCACGCTTAATCCATTTTCATCCACATCGTGGTGATGATGCTCATGGTCATGACCATGTTCGTGCTTATGATCGTGTCCATGTTTATGATCATGACCGTGCTCGTGTTCATCGCCTTCATGATAATGTTCATGATGGACTTTGCTTAAAAGCGGTTTAATTTCTGAAATATCAGAAATATTGATGACTTTTTTGCTGTCAATTTGGCTAATCGGTTTTGCTAAGAAAGCGTCAATATCTTCACCAACCCAAAGCACTAAATCCGCCGATTTCACTTTTTGCACATCTGAAAGTTTTAAGCTGTAATCATGTGGAGAAGCACCTGCTGGTACTAAAATTTGCGTATCTGTTACACCATTAGCAATAGACGATGTAATAAAACCGAGGGGTTTCACGGATGCTAATACATCTGCATTTGCAATCATTGGAAGCGTTAAAAGTGCGGTAGAAATTGCACTCATTTTTAATACTTGTTTCATTTTTGTTTCCTTACTTTTATTGGGAATTATTCTCAAAGCCAACATAGACTACGCCTTTTTGATAAAATTGCAACATTCCAAATAAAAAATGAAGTGATATTTCTTCATCTTGTTAAATACTTTCATTCATAAAGAAAAAGCAACGTTTTCACGTTGCTTTTTCTTTATTTTAATAACTTATCGATTACCCTAGAAACGGCAAAAAATCCAAAAGTTGCGGTTATCATGGTTGCTGCACCAAAGCCATTTGCACAATTCATGGTGGCTGATACTTCACAGCCTTCGCCCATTTTAGGGAAAATCAAAGGCTGGCTAGAAAACACCGCATCAACTGCAAACTTACGTTGTGGATTTTGAGTAAAATTGAAATCCTTACGTAAAACTGACCGCACTTTTGCCAATAATGGATCTTGAATCGTTTTACTTAAATCAGCAATTTGAATTTTCGAAGGATCGGTCTGACCACCTGCGCCACCAATGGTAATAATCTTGATTTTATTACGTTTGCAATAGGCAATCATCGCGGCTTTGGTTTTCACGCTATCAATGGCATCAATCACATAATCATAACCACGATTTAAGTATTCCGCTTGATTATCCGGTGAGATGAAATCATCAATAATATTCACCACACATTCGGGATTAATCAGCTTAACTCGCTCGGCCATCACTTCCGTTTTAAGCTTGCCAATATTGCCGCTTAATGCAGGAAGTTGACGATTAATATTGGTGACACAAATATCATCCATATCAATCATAGTGATCTGCCCTACACCGCTTCGCGCCAATGCTTCCACCACCCACGAACCTACGCCACCAATACCAATGACGCACACATGAGCCTGACGCAAACGCGCCAAGCCTTCTGCCGTATAAAGGCGACCAATGCCGCCAAAACGTTGTTCGTAGTTATCGACACGAGCCATTATTGTAGTACCCAAACACGTCCATAATGTTTTGATAACCCCGCGATATGACCCGCTTGATCGCCAATACCACGGTATAAGTCAAAGTGATGACCATTTACTGCTCCGCCCACATCAAGTGCCACCATTAAGTGTAATTTGTGTGTGCCCATCCAGTTACCATTGTTATCAATATCTGGCACTTCAACCAATAATACGGTACCAGAAGGAATGACGTTGCGGTCAGACGCAACCGCAGCCATTGGTACTAAAGGCACACCAGCAGAACCTTTTACTTTACCTGTTGGATCGTTTTTAAAGAAAACATAAGATGGGTTACGTTCTAACAATTCTCGTACTCGAGATGGGTTTGCGTTCCCCCATTCACGAATCGCTTGAATAGACATTTTTTCTTTTGGAATTTCACCATCTTCTACTAACAAACGACCAACTGCTTGATATTTATAACCATTTTGACCTGCATAGGCTAAATAATTTAAATTGCCATCACCGTAATCAACATAGCCACTCCCCTGCACGCCTAGTAGGAAGTTATCCATCATTGAATCACTGTAAGCGAGCTCTAAGCCTTGTCCTGCCAATGCACCATTATAAATTTCTGCACGGCTATAACGTTTATAGCTTGGCATCGCATAAATTGGATGTTGATATTGACCTTGTGCAGTACGGCGTGCATGAATCACTGGCGAATAATAACCTGTCATCAACACGTTTTGATAACCATCGAAACCTTTCATAATCTGTGGGTTGATGCCGTATTGCGCTAATTCATTCACATTAGCCCCTGCAAGTACCCAGTTAGTGATTTTGCCATAATTCGCCGCAAAGCGATTTGTTAATGAATTTGAATAATCACGAACATTCGTCAACTGCGTTAAAAAATCACCTTGGTTTACAACCGCACTTCTGTTATCCACAGAAGCCACTGGGCTTAAAATAGCTTGTTGATAAGTACGTCCACTATACTTTGCCCCGAATTTTTGTGGATCGTCGCCTGTCGCAGTACGCGGCAAGCTAGAATTATTTTTTGAAGAGACTTTACTTGGTGCCGATCCACATGATGCAAGCACTGAAACAGCCGCCATCACAGAAAGAATTTTTACAGCGAGATTTTGACGAAATTTCATTCTTATTTTCCTAAATTAAACTAACTAATACAAAGTTGCATACGCTATCAAAAATTCCCTTTTAGGACTAGCACTATTTCATAAAATGATTAATTAATATTCACATCGTTTATTTTCTTAACAAACGGAAAGTCAAATTCAGTTTAAATCTTGCAATAATTTTTGAAACGAGTATATTACTCGTCATCAGACGCGGGGTGGAGCAGCTTGGTAGCTCGTCGGGCTCATAACCCGAAGGCCGTCGGTTCAAATCCGGCCCCCTCAACCAAATCACAAAGCACCGAAATATCGGTGCTTCTTTGTATACTAAGTGACTATTTTCTATTCTAGAACGTCGCCGTCAAGCCCAATTTAATCGTTCTCCCCGGTGCAGGCATAGATGAACGAGTCATTGGATCAAGATAATAACGATCAGTTAAGTTTGTCGCAGACAATGACAGTGCAAGATTCTCATTTACTTTGTAATTCATATACGCATCAACCAAGAACACAGGTTGCCAACGTGGGTTGTCATTGCTATTGGCAAACCAGCCTGCATCACGTAAAGATTTGTTACGAGTTTCTTTCACATTAGTGTGATATACCATGCGCGTGCCGACTTCTAATCGCTCATCTAAGAAACGTACACCAAGATTTGAGGTAATGCTGTATTTCGGCAAAATGGCATTTTTTAAGTATCCGTTTTCATTACCACCATTAACACATTCAGGATAGGCTTCAAATGTATGTATATCACCTATACGACCAACATCTCGAATTGCTGAACTTTTATCGCAGAATTTATTTTTGATGTTGTAGCTAATACCGATATCACCGAAGATGCGACCTTGATCATAACGAGCGGATAATTCTATACCTTCTAAAATCCGTTTATCAAACTGCTTCATCTCATAATTAATATCACGGTCAAAAATATTTTTCGTGGTATTTTTGTACCAATTTAGGCGAATATCCGCACGGCGTAAACTTGGGAAGAAACCACGTAAATCATGCACATAGCCCACTTCAATATTTTTGCTGTGTTCCGGTTTGCGTTTATAAAGTGGCGTGAGAATATCAATGGAATAGCCAATGGTATCTTCAAAAATACTCGGCATACGTTTGGTTTCATCATAGCGCACATAAATTCTGGCGTTATCACTTAAAAATGCGGTAGCACTAAGGGAAGGTGCCCAAGCGTGATCTTTACGCTCTGCCTTTTTCATTTTTTCCCACTGTTCTTTGGTTATTGGTGTTTTTTCTGGCGAACCGGAAAAATCAGCACCAATGTCATATAAATAATCTTCTTTCCCAGTTCGTGGATGGATTACTTTTTTTTCTAACATTTCTTTTGTAATGCGTCCATCCGTAAGCGGAAAATGCTCAACAGAAAAATTACCATATTCGTCCCGTTCCCAATAAATGGTCTGCGTTGCTGATTCATCCCATTGACTATTATTACCACTGAGTTCTGACCAACTATCATATTCCTCATCTGTGGTTGGAGTCCAGCCATGTGAAACAACATACTCATCACGATCATCAAGCCATTTTTGTAATTCTGGTGAATCATCAGCAGGTATTGGATATAATTTTTTAAATTCTGCCTCAAGTGAAGCTCTTAAATTATTTTTTCTTTCAAAATTTATATAGTCCTGTGTTATTTTAGGGGCGACTTGTTTCAATTTTCTTACTGTAAATGGAATACGTGATTCGGTTAATACTTCTTCTTGTTTTAAATTTGCAATTTTTTCTTGCAAGCCGCGATCTTTGGATTTGTAGTGAGTATATTTCATCCCGGCAGTCAGTAATAACCAATCGGTTGGTGAATATTCAAATTTGAAGCCTGCATTAAATTCATTTCGGTTGCCTTTTCGATTTCCTGAACGAGCAGAGTTTGATACTCGGCAAATACCATGTATATCACCTTCCACACAGGTATAATTTTCCCCTTCTATTTTAGCATCAGTCTCGTATTGATTAAATGCAGTAAGTTGATATTTATCCCAAAGCTCATAAACATTGGTACTGTCTAAAGTTTCACGACGGTAATTTGTCATGACGCTTAAACGAAGTTTTGGACTTAGTTCCGTGACATTGCTAAAGGTTATTCCCATATGATTATCACGGGCAAATTGCACTTGCGCGGGTTGAGTATTAAAAATCCCATCAATATTTTTAAATTTAGGGTTTTTCATATATTCCTTTATTTTGCTATTAAAAATTTCGTAAAAACGATCTTTTATACGTTTATATTCAACGGGATCTTTCACTTGATCTAATTCATAGGCTTTATCACCAAACTCATTTGCGAGATCAATTTGAGATAAAGTACCAATCATTTGAGTATTATAATCACTAAAAAGTACATCGCCCGGTGAGCCGCCTGATGTATTAGTTGCCGTATCATTTTTTACTGCCCAGACACCTATTTTTAAATCAAGCCATTTGTTATCGGGCGGATTATAGGAAAACTCAACATTACCTGTTTTTTGTTTTACATCTGCTAGTGGCCATTGGGTGACGGTATTACGCGCAGCATAGTTATAGCCAAGTCGGGAAGGCATAATGTCGCCGTAATTGATTTTGGTGTCTAGGAAGTTAGCAGAAAGTGAAGCATATTTATTAAAGTGGAGTTTCCCCTTTAATAACCAAGATCGGCTTTCATAAGATGTATTTGGTACTTCTTCACCCGGTTTATAAATTCGAGCAATGAGTGGAATATAAGGGTCATCGGAGTTTTTATCTAAATCAAGCGGGCCGGTTGTTCCTTCACCGTATTTTTTCCCTCCCCGTTTACCGGCAAAATAATTTCCTTTGTTACGATAAGCATACGCCCCTAAGACTTCATAACCATCATCTTTTGCGGCTAACGCCAAACGTATGGCATTATCGTGTAAAGGTTTGTTTCTGCCTTTTTTTCTTGGGCTAATCCGATCATCATCTTTAAAATACAACGCCCATTCAGCTAATTCTGCACGCCCGTCTGGTGAAACAAGTCGATAATCCTGACCAATAGGTACACCTTCATAAGGACGAGCCTTAATTGAATTGTTGGCAGTCTCCGTTTTAAGTTCAATACCCCATTTTTTACCAGGCTTAATGATCTCATGAGGATTTAGCGTGCTCATACGAATCGTCCCTGCC
>CABSXY010000023.1 GCA_902481695.1 uncultured Haemophilus sp.
CGGCGCACTGTTTGGTAACCAAATCGCTCGCCATATTGGTCTTGAATATATTGGCTTTACGGGCGCAGCATTAGCGATGATTGCACTCGGCATCTTTGTCTTCTTCAACTTTCGCTATCGTTCTCAAAACGTCTAAAAAAATGACCGCACTTACTCAAGTGCGGTCATTTTCTTTTCTAATCGAGATGGAAACAAGCGATTAGCTTACCATCAGGATATTTTTCCAATTTCGGTTGCTCATTTCGACATTTATCAGTCGCTTTCCAACAACGCGGATTAAATGCACAACCTTTTGGTGGATTAATCGGGCTTGGTAATTCTCCCTTTAATTTAATCCGCTGACGACGTAATTCAGGCGATAATCTCGGTGTCGCCGAAAGCAACGCTTGTGTATAAGGGTGCTGAGGATTATTAAAGATCTGTGTTTTTGTGCCCATTTCAACACAGCGACCTAAATACATCACCATCACCTCATCAGCAATATGCTCAACTACCGAAAGATCATGGGAAATAAATACGTAAGATAAACCAAGCTCAGCTTGCAAATCCATCATCAAATTCAGCACTTGCGCACGAACGGATACGTCTAACGCAGAAACGGGTTCATCCGCTACAACCACATCAGGATTAAGCATTAAACCACGAGCAATCGCGATACGCTGACGTTGCCCACCTGAAAACATATGTGGATAGCGATTATAAAACTCTGCACGCAACCCCACTTTTGCCATCATGGACAATACTTTTTCTTTACGCTCTTTTGCCGATAGATTGGTATTAATGACTAAGGGCTCTTCCAAAATCGTGCCGATTTTCTTACGCGGATTCAGTGAGGCATAAGGATTTTGAAACACGATTTGGATTTTCTGACGGCGCAATGCTTTCGTTTCATGATCATTGACTAAGAAATTTTGCCCGTTGTAATACAATTCACCTTCAGTCGGTTCTTCTATCATGGTTAAAAGACGACCAAGTGTGGATTTACCACAACCAGATTCCCCCACTACGGCAAGGGTTTTACCACGTTCTAAAGAAAAAGACACCCCATCTAACGCTTTCACTTGCTGTGTTTTTGCAAACATCCCTTTTTTCACAGGATAATATTTTTTCAGCCCGATAGCATTGAGCAATGGAGCATTCTCTTGTGCGACATTAGACATTGCTTGGTTCTCCTTGGGCATTTAATGGGGTATGACATTTAACTTGTCGATTTCCTACGTGACGTAATTCAGGTTCAACAGTTCGACAAAGATCGGTCGCATACGGACAACGTGGATTTAACAAGCAACCTTGTGGACGATCGTATTTACCTGGCACCACACCGGGTAAAGATTGCAAACGAGATTTACCTTCGGCAAATTCAGGTAAAGAACGTAATAACGCTTGAGTGTAAGGATGTTTTGGCTCACGAAAAATATCTTCTGCACGACCTTCTTCCACCACTTGTCCTGCATACATCACAATAATGCGATGCGCGGCTTCTGCGACTAACGCAAGATCGTGCGTGATCAGAATTAACGACATGCACTCTTTTTGCTGTAACTCAAGCAACAAATCTACAATTTGTGCTTGAATAGTCACATCCAGTGCTGTAGTTGGTTCATCTGCAATGAGCAATCTCGGTTTACAAGCTATCGCCATAGCAATCATAATGCGTTGGCTCATCCCGCCAGAAAGCTGGTGTGGATAGACATCAATACGCGATTCAGGATCAGGAATACCGACTAAGCGTAATAGCTCTAAGGTGCGCTCACGGCGCTCTTTTTTACTACCGCCTTGATGCGCTTTAATGGCTTCCATAATTTGGAAACCCACCGTATAAGCAGGATTTAAGCTTGTCATCGGGTCTTGGAAGATCATGGCAATATCTGCACCAATCAATTCTTGCTTTTCTTTTGGTGCTAAACTTAAAAGATCTTTCCCTTCAAACGATAAGCCTTTCGCTGAAACACGACCAGGAAAATCAATTAAGCCCATCACGGCAAGGGAACTCACGGATTTCCCAGAACCAGACTCGCCAACAATGCCTAAGACTTCACCTTGATTAACTTGATAGCTAATGCGATCGACCGCTTTAAAAGGTGTTTTTTCATCACCAAAGTGAACAGAAAGTTCTTTTACATCTAATAATGCCATTCTGCCCCCTATTGTTTTAATTTTGGATCGAGCGCATCACGCAACCCGTCGCCCATTAAGTTGAATGCTAAAACAAGCGATAAAATCACTAAACCTGGAATCGTAACCAACCAGTTGGCCGCCTGCATAAAACTACGCGATTCAGATAACATGGTCCCCAATTCCGGTGTTGGTGGTTTTGCACCAATACCTAAGAAACCTAAGGTCGCTAATTCTAAAATGGCATTAGAAATCCCCATCGTCATTTGTACGATGAGAGGCGCAAGGCAATTCGGTAAAATCACAATAAACATTAAACGTAATACGCTTGCTCCCGCTACGCGCGAAGAGGTGACATAATCTCGGTTTTTCTCATTTAATACCGCTGCACGTGTTAAGCGCACATAACTTGGAATCGAAACCACGGCAATCGCCAACGTCGCATTGGTTAAAGAGGGCTCTAAAATTGATACCACCACAATGGTTAAAAGCAAGTTTGGGATAGCCAACATAATGTCAATAAAACGAACAATTAATGTATCCAATGCGCCACCATAATAACCGGCAAGCAAACCTAGGCTCGTTCCTAAAATGCAAGATAGAATGACAATAATGAAACCGGCAAAAACAGAAATCCGCGTACCATAAATAATGCGAGAAAGAATATCTCGACCAATGTCATCTGTACCCAGTAAATAAGCTGAATTGCCGCCTTCATACCAAGCTGGTGGTAACAATAAGGCTGAACGATTTTGTTCGATAGGATCAAAAGGTGCAATCCAAGGGGCAAAAATACTGATTAATGCTACAGCAAGAATAAAAGTGAGCCCAATCACTGCCCCTTTATTTTGTTTGAAATAAAACCAAAACTCCTGCAACGGTGTGCGCGGTGCAATCGTTTCAATAGATAAAGTTTGTTCCGTCATTAATAAGGCTCCTTATTGATGGCGAATACGTGGGTTTACCACGCCATAAAGTAAATCGATCGTCAAATTCACCACAATAATAATTGTAGCAATAATCAACACGGCGCCTTGTAAGACAGGATAATCACGATTGGAAATCGCATCAATAATCCATTTACCAATACCCGGCCATGAGAAAATCGTCTCAGTTAAAACTGCACCGGATAATAACTGCCCTACAATCAAGCCCACCACTGTCACAACAGGGATAAGCGCATTACGTAGCGCATGGACAATCACAATTCGGGTATAACTTAAACCTTTCGCTTTTGCGGTACGAATATAATCTTCACCTAACACTTCCAACATCGAAGAACGTGTCATTCTGGTAATCACCGCAAGTGGAATGGTGCCTAACACAATAGACGGGAGAATCAATGACTTAATGGCATTCCAGAAAGCGCCCGGTACGCCTGAAAGCCAAGTATCAATTAACATAAAACCGGTTGGCGTATCGATCCAGAAGCTATCTTCTAAACGCCCCCCTTGTGGTAAATCCAACCAAGGTGAAACATATAAGATCAAAATTAATCCCCACCAGAAAATTGGCATGGAATAACCCGTTAACGACATGGCGGTTACAGTATGAGAAATCCAGCTATCTTTTTTAACGGCCGCAATCGTTCCTAACGTAATACCGGCAATTAATGACCAAAATAGTGCAAAGAAAGCCAATTCAAACGTGGCAGGGAAAAGTGTGAAAAACTCTCTCAGAACAGGTTGTTGAGTGCGGAATGATTCACCGAAATCGCCTTGTATTACATTACCAATATAATTGAAATATTGCTGATACAACGGTAAATCGAGACCAAGTTGCTTCATCATTTGTTGATGAACTTCTGGCGTTAAACCTCGCTCTCCCATCATAATCTCCACGGGATCACCCGGAATAAAATGAATGAGAGCAAAAGTTACAAAAGTAATGGCGATAAAGGTAGGAATCACCATTAAAATACGTTTTAAAATAAATTTAAACATCTACTTCCCACATGATAAAAGTGCGGTCATTTCTTCGAATGCTTTCGCACTTGGCACCTTGAGCACAAACATTAATATTCATGCCCGCTGCAATAAAATCCTCCCGATTCTACCGCACTTTTTCTAATTTTGCCAAATGCGCAATCAGCCACTTAATGCCTTGAGCTTGGAAAGCAATTTGTAAACGGGTGTTATTATCTGAGCCTTCAACGTTTATAACTGTGCCCAAACCAAACTTTTCATGTTTCACTTTTTGCCCCATTTTCCATTCATTTTCTGGCAAACTCGTGCTTAAACTTCCTACTTTCGCTTGGTTTAATGCTCGAGTCACCGTTCCGCGCAAACGGATTTCTTGAATACACTCTGATGGCAATTCTGTGATAAATCGCGAAGGCAAATGACGTTCTTCTTTTGTATAAACACGACGACTTTCTGCATAACAAATCGTCAGTTTTTGCTTAGCTCGAGTAATGCCCACATAAGCAAGACGGCGTTCTTCTTCTAAACGACCGGGTTCTTCAAATGAACGTAAACTTGGGAATACGCCCTCTTCTACCCCCACCATAAACACGCGTGGGAATTCCAAACCTTTTGCTGAGTGTAAGGTCATCATTTCCACACAAGATTGATGTGGCGAAGCCTGCTCTTCTCCCGCTTCTAAAGAAGCATGAGTTAAAAAGGCGGTAAGATCGGTCATATCCTCTGCTTCATCGGGTTTGATAAATTCTCGGGTTGCCGTCACCAATTCCTCTAAGTTTTCAATACGCACTTCACCTTTTTCGCCTTTTTCTTGTTTATACATGTCGTATAAGCCAGAATGTTTAATCACAAAATCAGTTTGTGCAAAAAGTGGCATTTCGGCTGTATCCACCTGTAAAGAATTAATCAACTCTTGGAAACGCAATAATGCGGTTGAAGCACGTCCCGTTAGCATATTTTCTTGTGTGGCTACTTGAACAGCTTGCCATAAAGTAATTTGACGCTCACGGGTTAAATTTCGTAACACATCTAAAGTACGATCACCAATGCCACGTGTAGGCGTATTAATCACACGTTCAAATGCCGCATCATCTTGACGATTATTAATTAAGCGTAAATACGCCAACGCATCTTTAATTTCTTGGCGTTCGAAGAATCGCATCCCACCATAAATCCGGTATGGAATTTGGCAACGAATCAACGCTTCTTCAATAACACGAGATTGGCTATTACTACGATATAAAACGGCACAATCATCTAATTTTCCACCGCCATCTACCCAGTTTTGAATCTGAGAAGCCACAAATTTTGCCTCATCTAATTCATTAAATGCTGCATAAATACCTACTGGCTCCCCCATTTCACCGTCGGTCCATAAATTCTTACCGAGGCGATCACTATTATTCGAAATAAGTTGGTTGGCACTTTTCAGAATATTGCCGGTAGAACGATAATTTTGTTCCAAACGAATAGTTTCAGCGTTGAAATCTTTTAGAAATTTTTGAATATTTTCGACTTGTGCACCACGCCATCCATAAATGGATTGGTCATCATCGCCCACTATCATCACTTTGCCCGTATTGCCGGCAAGAATTTTGATCCAGGCATATTGAATTTTATTGGTATCTTGAAACTCATCCACCAAAATATGCTGGAAACGTTGTTGATAGCGCTGCAAAATTACCGGCTTTTTAGCAAATAATTCATACGCACGAATTAACAATTCAGCAAAATCCACTAAGCCCGCACGATCACAAGTATCTTGATAAATTTGATAAATCTTAATCCACTCTTTTTCCTGACGATCACCAAAATCATTAATATCTTGCGGTCTTAAACCTTCATCTTTTTTATTATTGATATACCAGCACGCTTGCTTTGGTGGAAACGCTTTATCATCATAATTGTGCAATTTCATCAAGCGTTTTACCAAACGAAGTTGATCTTCAGAATCCAAAATTTGGAAATCTTGTGGCAAGTTCACATCTAAATGGTGAGCGCGTAATAATCGATGAGCAATGCTATGGAATGTCCCAATCCACATGCCAAATAAATTTGGTTGAGCATGTTTGGATAAGGTATCTTGAATACGATGGCGCATTTCAGCAGCGGCTTTATTAGTGAAGGTTACCGCCATAATGCTGCCTTCAGAAATATTTTCTACGGCAATCAACCAAGCAATACGGTGAGTCAATACGCGAGTTTTGCCACTTCCTGCACCGGCAAGCACAAGGTAATTGCCAAGCGGTGCTGCCACTGCTTCACGTTGTTTATCATTCAAGCCATCAAGTAATTCTGAAATATCCATTGCTCTTATTTTAATCTGGTTAAATTTACAGGGATTATAGTGGGAATTATATTTTTAAACAATCCTAATGTTTACAAATTTCCTCCGCCCGCTTAATATGAGCGACCCAAACAAGAACGATAACCAAGATAAAAAAAGAGAACCTATATGCCAATTAAAACAACATTAAAATTGACCGCACTTTCTGCCCTTGCGGCACTCGCCTTCACATCTCACGCACAGGCTGAAGGAAAACTCACTGTCTATTGCAGTGTACAAAACGTTGTATGCGAAAAAGTCACGCAAGCCTTTAGTAAAAAATACAATGTAGATGCGCAATTTGTACGTAATAGTACAGGCGTAGTGTTAGGCAAAATTAAAGCTGAAAAAGAAAACCCACAAGCTGATTTCTGGTTTGGTGGCACGATTGAACCTCATCTTCAAGCGGCTGAATTAGGCTTGCTTGAATCCTATCGTTCCCCATTACAAAAAGACATCATGCCACAGTTTAAATCTTTAATGGAACAACGTGGTAATTTCACTTCTGTGATTTACTTAATGGAACTAGGCATTGGGGTCAATACTAAAAAATTGAAAGAATTAAATATTCCTACCCCCAAATGCTATGCGGACTTAATAAAACCAGAATATAAAGGATACATTCAATACCCTGACCCTCGTGTTTCCGGCACCGGTTACTCGCTTATCAGTACGTTTTCCACATTATGGGGTGAAGAAAAAGCCTTTGACTATCTGAAAAAACTAGAACCAAATCTCATGCAACATACCAAAACAGGTCTTGCCAGCAACTATTTGGCTAACGGTACCGTAGCAATTGATTTAGGTTTTATGCTGGTTTATCCACGTGAGAAGAAAAACGGTGCACCAGTTGAAGGCATTTTACCATGCGAAGGGGTAGGCTATTCTTTAGGCGGGGCAAGCATCATTAAAGGAGCTAGAAACCTTGATAATGCCAAACTGTTTATGGATTTCGTGCTAAACAAAGAAGCCCAAGAAATTCCTTGGAAAGAATCAGACTCTTATCAACTTCCAACCAATATCCATGCAGAACCTGCACCTGGTTTCCTACCGGCTAGCAAATTAAAACTAGTGGATATTGATTTTATGAAATTTGGTACGGATCAAGAAGGCAAACGCCTGACTCAACGTTGGGTTTCTGAAGTACTCTTAGAGGGTAAATCGCCAAAAGAATAAACGGAATAAAAAAAGTGCGGTCAAAAATAAGAATGTTTTTGGCTGCACTTTTTAATAGATAAAACTTAAGCTAAAACCAACCGCTCTTTCCCAGAATAAATATTGGCTTTTCCTGGGCGAGCAAAGCCGATAAGAGAAAGATTGTGTTGTTCGGCCATATTGACAGCAAGATCTGTCGCGGCAGAAATCGCAACAAGTAACTCGATGCCACAAGCTACCGATTTTTGAACCATTTCATAACTGGCTCGGCTTGAAACAAGTACGAATCCTTGCGGTTGATTTTGTTTAGCATGCCAGCCGATTAATTTATCTAGCGCGACATGTCGCCCTACATCCTCTCGAATCGCCAGTAAATTGCCGGATAAATCAAAAAAGGCGGCAGCATGTGTAGCCCCTGTTTCTTTCCCAAGTTCTTGATTGGCTTGTAATTGTTCTAAACAGCCATCTAATAAATTTAAATTAAATTGGAAAGTGCGGTCTAATTTTGGCAATTTTTTATAAACTTGTGAGATTTGTTCTGTGCCGCAAATGCCACATCCTGTTCTGCCTGTTAATGTTCGACGATGATCTTTTAATGCCACAAATTGACGGCTAGACAATTCAATTTGCACTTCAATACCATTGCATACTTCCACCACATCAATGCCATAAATATCCGCTTTTTTCTCAATAATACCTTCTGCGAGTGAAAAGCCTAAAGCAAAATCCTCTAAATCTTGTGGAGAACACATCATGACGGTATGTGCAATACCATTATAAACAAGTGAAACAGGCACTTCCGAAGCCAGACTATCTTGTTTTTCCACTAAAAGTGCGGTCGGATTTTCAGGTGTTTTTTTTAAAAAATTAATTGTTTTTTGGATTATCCAGTGCATTATTTTTTCCCAATAAAATGACTCTTGCAAAAATGTTACTTTTTTTTAACAAAAAATGTTTATTTTGTGATCTAGCTCAAGTTTTAAAGCGATTATAACAAGTTTTGATTATAGATTTTCGGTTAAAAAATAGTTAAAATCGGCTCCGTTTAAATTGGTCATTGTTATAGCCGATTTAATGGTTGATACGTTATTTTAACGAAATCAAATAAATTATCTACACGAATTTATACTATCGAAATATCTTAACGGTTCGCCGTTATGAAGGAGTGATTATGCAGGTCTCTAGACGTAAGTTCTTTAAGATCTGTGCAGGTGGTATGGCGGGGACGTCTGCGGCAATGTTGGGCTTTGCACCATCATCTGTTTTAGCAGCGCCACGTGAGTACAAATTATTACGGGCGTTTGAATCCCGTAACACCTGTACATATTGTTCTGTAAGCTGTGGTATGTTGCTATATAGCACAGGTAAACCTTACGATTCCTTAAGCAGCCACACAGGTACCAATACCCGTTCTAAATTATTCCACCTTGAAGGTGACCCAGACCATCCGGTAAGCCGTGGTGCGTTGTGTCCGAAAGGTGCAGGTGCGTTAGACTATGTTAATAGTGAAAGTCGCGTACTATATCCTGAATATCGTGCACCAGGTTCTGACAAGTGGGAACGTATTTCTTGGAAAGATGCAATCAAACGTATTTCTCGCTTGCTAAAAGATGACCGTGATGCCAACTTTGTTGAAAAAGATGCAAGTGGCAAAACCGTTAACCGTTGGACAACTACAGGTATTATGACCGCCTCTGCCATTAGTAATGAGGCCGCACTTCTTACCCACAAATGGGTTCGAATGATGGGCATAGTGCCGATGTGTAACCAAGCGAATACTTGACACGGACCAACGGTAGCAAGTCTTGCTCCATCATTTGGTCGCGGTGCCATGACAAACAACTGGGTTGACATCAAAAACGCCAATCTTATTATCGTTCAAGGCGGTAACCCTGCTGAAGCTCACCCTGTTGGCTTCCGTTGGGCGATCGAAGCGAAGAAAAACGGTGCAAAAATCATCGTAGTTGATCCTCGCTTTAACCGTACAGCGTCTGTAGCTGACCTTCATGCGCCAATTCGTTCTGGTACTGATATCGCATTCTTAATGGGTGTGATCCGTTACCTATTGGAAACTAATCAAATCCAACACGAATACGTTAAACACTATACCAATGCTTCATTCTTAATTGATGAAGGCTTCAAATTTGAAGATGGTTTATTCGTAGGTTTTGATGAAGAAAAACATGCTTACGATAAATCAAAATGGAATTACCAATTTGATGAAAATGGTTTTGCTAAACGTGATATGACCTTACAAGATCCACGTTGTGTGATTAATATCTTGAAAGATCACGTCTCTCGCTATACCCCAGAAATGGTTGAGCGTATCACAGGCGTCAAACAAAAAACCTTCTTACAAATCTGTGAAGAGATTGGTAAAACCTCTGCTCCAAACAAAACCATGACGCACTTATATGCGTTAGGTTTAACTGAGCATACAATTGGTACACAAAACATTCGCTCAATGGCAATGATCCAATTACTCTTAGGTAACATGGGTATGCCAGGCGGTGGTATTAATGCATTGCGTGGACACTCAAACGTTCAAGGTACAACTGATATGGGCTTATTGCCGATGTCTTTACCAGGTTATATGCGTCTACCAAATGACAAAGATAGCTCTTACGAACAATACATTAATGCGATTACGCCAAAAGATATCGTACCAAACCAAACAAACTACTATCGTAATACGTCGAAATTCTTCGTCAGTATGATGAAAACGTTCTATGGTGATAAAGCAACCAAAGAAAATGGTTGGGGCTTCGATTTCTTACCAAAAGCAGATCGTTTATACGATCCTATCACTCATGTTAAGTTAATGAATGATGGCAAATTGAACGGTTGGATTTTACAAGGTTTCAACGTATTAAACTCATTACCGAACAAAAACAAAACTGTTGCAGGTATGAGCAAATTGAAATTCTTAATCGTAATGGATCCGCTTCAAACTGAATCTTCTGAATTCTGGAAAAACTTTGGTGAATCAAACAATGTAAATCCAGCAGATATTCAAACTGAAGTATTCCGTTTACCAACCACCTGTTTCGCAGAAGAAGATGGTTCTATTGCTAACTCTGGTCGTTGGGCACAATGGCACTGGAAAGGCTGTGACCAACCAGGTGAAGCACTACCAGATGTTGAAATTCTTTCTATGATTCGTGAAGAGATGCATCATCTCTATCAAGAAGACTTGAAAAAAGGTATTCAACCAAAAGGTTTAGAATCTTTCGAAGCGATGACTTGGAACTATGCACAACCGCATGCACCAAGCTCCGCAGAGTTAGCAAAAGAATTAAATGGTTATGCCCTTGAAGATCTTTTAGATGCAAACGGTAATGTGGTTTATAAGAAAGGTCAATTACTTAACGGATTCGCTCACTTACGTGATGACGGTACAACCTCTGCAGGTAACTGGATATACGTAGGTCAATGGACTGAAAAAGGTAACCAAATGGCAAACCGTGACAACTCTGACCCATCAGGTTTAGGTTGTACATTAGGTTGGGGCTTCGCATGGCCAGCAAACCGTCGTATCCTTTACAGCCGTGCTTCACTTGATATTAACGGTAATCCTTGGGATAAGCACCGTCAATTAATCAAATGGAACGGTAAAAACTGGAACTGGCATGATGTGGCTGACTATGGTACACAACCACCAGGCTCTGATGCGGGTCCATTCATTATGTCTGCAGAAGGTGTAGGCCGTTTATTTGCAGTAGATAAAATTACAAGTGGTCCAGTGCCTGAGCACTATGAACCAATTGAAAGCCCAATTGATACTAACCCACTACATCCAAGTGTCGTCTCTGATCCAACAATTCGTATCTATAAAGAAGACCGCGAATTTATCGGTTCAAACAAAGACTTCCCGTATGTGGCAACGACTTATCGTTTAACCGAGCACTTCCACAGTTGGACAGCTCAATCTGCGTTAAATATCATCGCTCAACCACAACAATTCGTGGAAATCGGTGAAAAATTAGCAGCAGAAAAAGGTATCCAAAAAGGTGATATGGTGAAAATTACTTCTCGCCGTGGCTATATTAAAGCCGTCGCAGTGGTAACGAAACGTTTGAAAGATTTAGAAGTCGACGGACGTACCGTACACCATATAGGTCTTCCAATTCACTGGAATATGAAAGCCTTAAATGGTAAAGGTAATCGTGGTTTCTCCACCAATACCTTAACACCATCTTGGGGTGAATCGGTTACACAAACACCAGAATATAAAACATTCTTGGTAAATATCGAGAAGGCGGAGGCATAATATGGCAGGAAGTGGTCAAGGCGTTCAAACGCAAGACATTATCAAGGTCTCCGCTACGTCTGGTTTTACGCCGGCACCTCAAGCGCGAGATCATAAAGTTGAAGTAGCAAAATTAATCGACGTATCTACCTGTATCGGTTGTAAAGCCTGTCAGGTGGGCTGTTCAGAGTGGAATGATATCCGCTCTGACGTCAATGCAAAATGTGTGGGGATCTACGATAACCCAGTAGATCTCAATGCAAAAGCATGGACGGTAATGCGCTTTAACGAAGTAGAAGAAAATGATCGTTTAGAATGGTTAATCCGTAAAGATGGTTGTATGCACTGTTCAGAACCAGGCTGTTTAAAAGCTTGTCCTGCACCTGGTGCAATCATCCAGTATGCGAACGGTATCGTGGATTTCCAATCTGATAAATGTATCGGTTGTGGTTACTGTATCGCAGGTTGTCCGTTCAACATTCCACGTATGAACCCAGACGACAACCGCGTGTACAAATGTACCCTTTGTGTGGATCGTGTTTCTGTAGGCCAAGAACCTGCTTGCGTGAAAACATGTCCAACCGGTGCAATTCGTTTTGGTTCTAAAGAAGAAATGAAACTCTACGCAGAACAACGTGTTGCTGACTTAAAATCACGTGGTTATGAAAACGCGGGCATCTATGACCCTGAAGGCGTGGGCGGTACACACGTAATGTATGTATTACATCATGCTGATAAACCAGAGCTTTATTCCGGTCTTCCTAAAGATCCACAAATTGACCTCACCGTCACTGTGTGGAAAGATATCTTGAAACCGGTAGCCGCTGTGGCAATGGGTGGTTTAGCACTTGCTGAAATTGGTCACTACTTAGCTGTAGGTCCAAACGTGGAAGAAGATGTAGAAGATCATCACGAAAAATTTGAAGAAGAAGATAGAAAAGGGGGCAAAGATGAGTAAGATTGAGATTAGCAATGATACTCGAATCATTCGTCATAGAACGCCTGCTCGTTTTAGCCACTGGCTACTCGTAATCTGCTTCTTTATGACGATGTTCACTGGTGTAGCATTCTTCTTCCCAGATTTTGCGTGGTTAACTGAGATTTTAGGTACTCCGCAACTGGCGCGAGCAATTCACCCGTTCACCGGTATCATTATGTTTGTTGCCTTTATTTTCCTTGGCTATCTTTACTGGGATCACAACATTCCAGAGAAAAACGATATCCGCTGGTTAAAAGGCATGCTTGAAGTATTGAAAGGAAATGAACACGCTGTTGCTTATAACGGTAAGTATAACCTTGGTCAAAAAATGTTATTCTGGACATTGAACTTGGCGATGGTTACCTTGCTTGTAACCGGCATCATTATGTGGCGTCAATTTTTCTCGCACTACTTCTCTATTCCGGTATTACGTTTTGCGATTTTACTTCACTCTTTAAGTGCATTCATGTTGTTCACCGGTATCCTGGTACACATGTACATGGCATTCTGGGTGAAAGGCTCCATTCGTGGTATCGTGGAAGGCTGGGTAACCGTTCGCTGGGCGAAAAAACACCACCCAAAATGGTATAACGAAGAAGTACTTCCTAAGCTAGAAGAAGACCTTAAAAACGAAGCTGAAGGTAAAAAAGTAAAAACCAAAGCATTGTTCAAAGGTATCAATGGCTAAAATCAAAAAGTGCGGTTAAAATGACCGCACTTTTTCTTATCAATACTTAAGAGACAATTATGAGTATCAAAATCTTATCTGCAGACGAAATCAAACAAAAAACGAATTCATACGATATTCCGCCTGTTTTGTTTGCTAACCCTAAAAATCTTTATCAACGTCGAGCAAAACGTTTAAGAGAATTAGCGAAAGATCATCCATTGGCTGATTATTTACTCTTTGCTGCAGATGTTGTGGAAAGCCAATTAAGCGTATTTGAAAAAAATCCATTAGAAAAACAGCATTTCGATAATTTAGATGAACTTGAACCGTTAAATACTAAAACATTTAAACGCTCAAGCATTTGGATTGAATATCTCAAAGAAATTTTACATAGCATTAAACCAAAAGCGAATGAACAGGTTCTTGCTACGATTGAGAATCTTGAAAAGGCCTCTGATAAAGAGCTTGAAGAAATGGCTAGCCATCTTTTAAGCCAAGAATTTAATTTAGTGAGCACCGATAAAGCAGTATTTATTTGGGCTGCGCTTTCTCTTTATTGGTTACAACTGGCCCAACAAATTCCTCATAACAGCCGCCAAGAAGGCATCGACAATTTGCATTACTGCCCTGTTTGTGGTTCTGCCCCTGTTGCGAGCGTGGTACATATCGGTACATCGCAAGGTTTACGTTATTTACACTGCAGTCTCTGTGAAAGCGAATGGAATTTGGTTCGTGCCCAATGCACTAACTGTAATGAACACAAAAATCTTGAAATGTGGTCATTAAACGAAGAACTTGCACTCATTCGTGCAGAAACCTGTGGTGATTGCCAAAGCTACTTAAAAATGATGTTCCAGGAAAAAGATCCAAATGTTGAAGCCGTAGCAGATGATTTGGCATCAATTTTCTTAGATATTGAAATGGAAGAAAAAGACTTCGCTCGTAGTGGATTGAATCCATTTATCTTCCCTGCAGAAGAAGTGTAATGTCTTATTTTTAGATAAACAAAGTGCGGTCAAAATTGACCGCACTTTGGCATTCTAGAGATAACATGCCATCACAACAGCATTTTCTCGTCCACCATCCGGTTTAGGATAATAATTCTTACGAATATCAACTTCATTAAATCCCAGCTTTTCATAAAGGAAACGAGCGGGATTCGATTCACGTACTTCAAGCCAAAGGGTTTGAATGCCTTTCTCTTTCAGCTTATCCATTAAGCCTTGCAATAAAAACGAACCGTAGCCCTTTCCTTGTTGAGTTGGATCTATCGCAATATTGAATAATGTGGCTTCATCTAATACCGTTTGGCAAATAGCAAAACCAAGTACTTGCTCTTTTTCCACTAATTTTAGATTGAGATAACGCTCGCCAACATTATTTTTCAAGGTTCCCAATGACCAAGGTACTAAATGTGCAGCTTGTTCAATTTCATATAAGCGATCCATATCGCATTCTTCAATAGGAAAAAGAGAAGGCATAATGATTAAATTTGTTGGATTTGTTGCCAAAGCTCACGCTTAGCTTGGCTATTTTGCTGGAATTGTTGCCAATCAACGGAGCGATAAACACGCTCCGCATTTAAGCAATAAGGCAAAGTGCGGT